>CALUVK010000105.1 GCA_944324205.1 Candidatus Gastranaerophilales bacterium
TTGCTTATTTTAGTGCTACAGGCACAACAAAAAGACTTGCTGAAAAAATTGCCGGTGTAACAGGCGGAGATTTATTTGAAATCAAACCGGAAAAACCTTATACCGCGGCAGATTTAGATTGGACGAATAGTAACAGCAGAAGTTCTATTGAAATGAAGGATAAAAATTGCCGCCCTCAAATTGCTTCTAAAATAGAAGATATTGAAAAATATGAAGTCGTTTTTGTTGGATTTCCTGTCTGGTGGTATAGAGAACCGTCTATTATAGATACGTTTATGGAGTCTTATGATTTTTCAGGTAAACTTGTTATTCCGTTTGCAACATCCGGCGGAAGCTCTATCGGAAATTCCGGAGAAAACATGCAAAAGCTTGCTCCTGATGCAAAAGTGCTTGAGGGTAAATGTTTTCCGGTAAACGTATCAGAAGACGAATTACAAAACCGGATAAAAGAGTGGTTGGAATAAATTTAAGCTTTATCCGCAGAGGATAGATTTGAAAGGATTACGGCTGATATCATAAAAATACAGCCAAGAATTTCTTTCGGTATCATTGTTTCGCCTAAAATCAAAGTCCCGCCGATTACGGCAAAAACAGATTCTAAACAGAGGATAAGAGATGCTACTGTCGGCTGGGTGTATTTTTGGCCGTAGATTTGCAGTGTATAAGCAACTCCGCAGGTTAAAACACCAGTAACAAAAAGAGAGGCTCTGCAGGCAATTATTGATGCAATTTCCGGAGTTTCCAGCATAAGCATAGGAACAGCCGATAAAATTCCCACCACAAAGAATTGTACACAGCACGCTTTTACGGCATTAATCCGTTCTGAATAATAATTTACAATAAGAATTTGCAAACCGTAGAAGAATGAGCCAAACAGCAGAAGTATATCGTAGAAATTAAACCCGCCTCCGGATTTGAAACATAAAAGATATAATCCCAAAACCGCGAGACAAACACTTATTACAACTTTTTTGCTAAGTTTATCTCCCTGCAAAACAGCAATAAGAGGAACAAATACAACATAGAGAGCAGAAATAAATCCGGCTTTTCCGGCTGTTACATATTGCATACAATACTGCTGGACACTCATTGCAAGAAATAAAGATATACCGCATCCAATTCCGGCTCTTGCAAGGTTCATATGCTGGAAACGCTTTTTCCTTTTGCTTCTTTTATCAGGTTTAGAAAATTTAAACCACGCAATGACGGGTAAAAGACTTAAGCCGCCTAAAAAACTCCTTACGGTATTAAAGGTAAACGGCCCTATATGCTCCATACCTTCTCTCTGGGCAACAAAAGACAATCCCCAGATTACTGCGGTTAATATAAGCGCAAGATTACCCAGAATTCTTTTCTTCATATCTGCATTATATTACAAAAAAATTAATATTTCTTTGTAACCCATAGGAGGTGATAGCCATACTGTGTCTCAACCGGTTCGGACACTTCTCCTATATTCCCGTTAAACGCAGCTTCTTCAAACGGCTTAACCATCTGACCGCGCTGGAAGCATCCTAAATCTCCGCCGTTTTTACCGGAAGGGCACTTTGAATAAATACGGGCATAATATTTAAAATCATCAAAATTATTTATCTGGCTTTTTAATTTAACCGCATCGGCTTCAGTCGGAACAAGAATATGATTTGCACAAACAGTGCTGAAGTCCTCCGCCGCAAATACCTGCATACTAGAAAGCATAATCATTAATACAAATACTTTTTTTATCATTTACCCCTCCCCCTTTATGGCAATTTTAGCGCACTTCCATAGTTCGTTAAATTCCTCATATGTATATTCTTCAAACGGCTTTTCTTTAAGTTCTTCCATTTTTTTGAAACGTTTTATGAATTTTTTATTCGCTCTTAAAAGCGCCTGCTCTGCATCAATTTTGTACCAGCGGGCAAGATTAACTGTCGCAAAGAAAATATCGCCCATCTCATCTTCCATTTTTTCTCTGTCACCGGATTTTACAGCTTCTTCAAATTCTTTGTATTCGGACTTTATGCACTCTTTTAAGCTCTCAACAGACTCCCATTCAAATCCGACTTTAACAACTTTTTTGCTTATCTTTTGTGCTGACATTAATGCGGATTGTGATTTTGAAATCCCATCCAGAATTGATTTCCGGTATGTTTTTTCTTCTTTTTTCAGCTTATCCCAATTATCCAGAATATCCTGGGTAGAGTTTACTTTTTGATTTCCGAATACATGCGGATGGCGGTGAATAAGTTTATCGCTCAATTCTTTTGCAACATCTTCTATATCGAATTCGTTATTATCTTTTGCAATCTGTGCATGCAAAACTACCTGCAAAAGCACATCTCCAAGCTCCTCTCTAAGGTTTGCGCTATCTCCGTCATCAATTGCATCAACAGCTTCATAAGCCTCCTCAAGCATATTAGGCCGCAGGGATTTATGTGTCTGCTCCCTGTCCCACTGACAGCCGTTTTCACTCCTCAAAATGGCAATAATATCTACTAATTTTTCCAAATTCGGATATTTCATACGAAAATTATACTATAAATTGAAAAATATTCCTTTGTTTTGATAAATAAATTTCAAAAAGATTACATATTGTAACAAAAAGGCAATTTTTCGGTTAAAAATAACTTTATTAATATACAGGGGATTATAAATAAGGAGTTTTGATGGTATCAGCGGGAATTATATTTAAACATTTTATTCAAAAGCCGGAAGTGGGATTACTTGTTAACTATTCAAAATTGCAGGCGGGTGAAAAGAGTCTGTTTTGTGCTGGAAGAGTAAAAGATGGTATTGCGCCTATAGACTTTTCTGCTGATTTAGGTACAGCTTCAATCCAGATAAGCAAGGAATTAGAAAAGCATTTTCCAAAGGCTCAATCTCAGATTAAGACTATATTTGGCAATTTAAAATCGGTAGATAATATTCAGAACAGAGCAAAGGGTCCTGTTTCTATTGAACCTAAAATACTAAGAGGTGTTAAAAGCGGTGATGTAAATTCATATGAGAGTGCAAAAGCATTTGTTCTTGACGGTATCGGCTCAAGAGTGATTACGAAATCGCTTGAGAAACTGGATAAAAAGCAGATTAAAGGTATGATTGAGAATCTTCGGATTAATAATGAACCATTATCAAAAAAACAGAAAGTTTTATTGGAAAAATATATTTATCAGCAAAAAATGACGCAGTTAGAAGAGATGGAAGCATTTCCATTGTTTGAGAAATTTGCGCAACCGCTGATTGAAAAACGTTCAAGGCAAGTTGTTGATAATTTGAGTTTATCTATTATAAAGAATCGAATGATAAAGGAGGGGCTTAGTTTAGAGCAGGTAAAAGCACAAGGTCTGCTTTCTGAAGATTTGATTAAACGTTTACAGACTGAAAAAATTGAACCTCTGGAAGTTACTTTGATTAATAACTACAGAGGTGCGAGCGGCTTGCCGGAGTTTAGCTCGAGGCAGATTCAAACCTTGCGGAAAGTAACGGGCGGAAAAGTGATTATTCACTCAAGACCTGATTTAGCAGATTATACAAAATTCCCGTCTGCCGGTTATACGAAAGATGAGTTGAAAGAATTTGCAATTAAGCCTTCAGGATATAGGACTGCGCAAATGAATGTTATTCACAATGATGGAACTCTTGGTGAAATTCAATTTAGAGGCAGATATACAAATATGATAGGAGAATACGAACATATTGCTTATGATTTAAGGCAGGATAAAAATACTCTAGGGCCTTTGTTCAATAATTTTAAATCTGCAATTTCTAAACTAAAACCGGCTGAATATGAAGAATATAACAAATATTTGGAAAGATGTTATAATTATTATAATCGTCTGGAGTTGGGGCTTCCCGCTGTGAAACCGAAGCTTCCGCGTAAGTTTGATAAAATACTTTCGGAAGAAAGTATGAAAAAATTGTATAATGCAAATGAAGCCAGGCTTGAAAAGCTAAAAGAGGGTTTCAAGCCGCATTTTGAAGAAATTGCTTGATAGGGATATGGTATGGTAAAATACGATATAATTAAGATTAATAATAAGAATGTAAGAATGGTTCCTCAAGGAATTACGAATATGAAATTTTCACAAGAACTGGATAAAGCTGTTGCAAGGATTAAAGAACGCATAGAACGAGAGGTCCCGGATACAGGGTATTTTAGAAATTTTGCAGAAGATTTTGCTAATTCAGATGAAAAGCTTTGCGCAAAAGCTGTTTCTCTTTCTGTAGAGCGAGACGAAAATGTAGACGGTAATGCGCTTTTGCTAGTGTCGGTTTTGCATCCGTTTATGAATATTGATGCTTCATTAATGCTTGCCAGTGGAAAACGGGATAAGATATTGGAATATATGAATAAGGACGGGTTTAAGGACGAAATTATACGAAAAATTCACGAACTTGCGGACTCTTTTATGTAATAACCAGCTGAGGCTGTGTTTTTGAAAGCTTAATTTTAAAAACGCCCCGTTTAATTAAACAGGGCGTTTTTATATTCTACATTTTAATTAATATCTTTATGCTGTCTTTTGCTTTGTTTGCTTCAAAGGCTTCAAGAGCGTCGTCTATTGAGTAAGTTTTTGTAATAAATGGTTTAAAATTTATTCTGTTATTCTTTAAAAGCCTTAAAGCCGGCGCAAACTGGCCGCAGCGAGAGCCCAAGACTGTTATTTCATCTATTACAATCGGAGCCAGATTTAATTCTTTACCAGTTGCAACAGTACTTTTTAGAACCAGAACTCCTCGCGGTTTTGTTAATGACATTGAAGTCTCAAAGCCTGATGCTGTGCCTGTAGCTTCAACAACAACATCATATATTTTTTCAGGGGTAAATTCATTTAATAACTGTGTTTTTACGCCCTGGGCTTTTGCAATATCAAGTTTGTTTTGATGTTTCCCTACCAGAAGTACATCAAAGTTTTGAGCGTGAAGTGTTAAAGCTGTGGTTAAGCCTAATTTCCCGTCACCTAGAACAAGAACTTTTGCCGTTGGTTCTATATGCAATTGTTCGGTAATTTCGCACGCTGCTGCAAGCGGTTCAACAAAAACAGCCTGCTCATCCGGAACATTTTCAGGAACTTCAAATAATACATTTACAGGCATTGTCATATATTCTGCAAAACAGCCGTCTTTGCGCCAAATCCCGAGAGTATGTCTATTGGGGCAGTGGCGGTAATTTTTCTTTGCGCACCATTCGCATTCGGGATCGTTGCAGCCATAGCTTATTTCTGCAACAACTCTTTTTCCGACAAGCGACTTGTCATCGCTGTTAACTTCTTCAACTACACCGACAAATTCGTGTCCGAGAATTCCTGAATATCCCATATACCCCTTAGTGATTTCATAGTCTGTATTACAAATTCCGGCAAGAGTAACTCTGATTAGAGCTTCGCCTTCTTGCGGAACGGGTTTCGGGTAATTTTTATCTAATTTTAATTCTTTATCAAAAACAATTGCTTTCATAAATATTTACTCCCTTCTATTTAAAAATATCATAAATAAAGAACCTTGGGTTTAGATGTAAAAAACTCTTAACAATCCATATGTGAAATTAAAAAATGTTGTAGTATATTCTTGTACCTGATTTTGAAACAAGGTTTGAAAACCGCGTAGGATAAATCTTTCAAGGGTACAGGGAATAATTTACCCGTACAAAAAAATATAAAGACGGAGGTTTGCTGATATGCGTCACTGCTGCCAATTTCGTCCTGACGATATTTATTATCTTCAGGATAATGACAACTATTCTTCAAGAAAATTATCAATAGGTTTTTGCCCGATTTGCGGCAAGCCGGTTGCCGAACTCATACAATGGAGATTTGACGGTAAATTTGATAGAGATTCTTATGCCGGTATAAAGGCAAACGATTTAATGCTAAAACATAAAAACGAAATTGTATATTCTATGAAAGAATTTAATTATTCCCGTTTTAAGAGCAGACCGTTCGGCTGGAAATACGGAATAAATAAAAACGTTAAATCCGGCAGAAAAGATTTAGTAAAACAATACGCTGCAGATTTTTACGGCAACAAAGAATTAATTAAATCATATTAATTCCTAAAAAAGTTTCTCTGACTAAGGGCACCGTTTCACCTTTCTCTCTCGTGACACAACTCCTT
>CALUVK010000106.1 GCA_944324205.1 Candidatus Gastranaerophilales bacterium
CTTATCAGCTACTTTATTGACATAACCGCAATTATCTTATTGCTTCCTGCTGTTAGAATTCTTCTGGATAGAATTCTTGTCAAGGGTGTAAATATTGCGCAGGAAGTCAAAAACAACAATGTTGCGGCAGGACTTGGCGAAGCCTTTGTTATTGTTGCTTTTGCCATAATGATTTTCTTTATGGTTGATTTTACGGGAATGGTTTAAATAAAAAATAAAGGTTGTATTTAATGATAATTGATCCAAAGAAAAAGATTAGAGATTTGTATTTTTACAACAATCTGTTGTTGATGGTAATTGTATTTTGTATAGCCTGTTTTGTGACATTTTTCTTTATGGAAAATGACGGACATATAAACAGCTATTCCGGTACATTAAGACCCGGACAGACATTCGGGCCTATAAAAATTACCAAAGGGAAGCCGAAGATTTATATAATAAAAAGTCATTTTTTCGGCGATAATTCAACTACTTATATTTATGGTGAAGTTCAGGATGAAAATAAAGATACGCTGTATGAATTCGGGAAAGACCTCTGGCATGAAAGCGGATATGATGACGGTTATTACTCTGAAAGTGACAGGAATATGCAGGTAAAGCTTACTTTTAGCGAACCGGGGACATATTATATTCAAATGGGTGAAGAAGGCGGAATAAGCGGAAGTTCGCTTCAAATACTCTCTGCACGCTCAAGCGGAATCCCGCATTTGATGGTAGGAGCGTATTTTCTTATCGGAGCAATTTTTATATTTATTTTCCTTAATCCACAGTGGGTAGGCGAAAAACTTGAGAACTTGAATGAAAACTTAGGGGAGATGGCAGATTGAGAAATAAGAACATTATATACTATTTAATTTTTGCTTCCGCACTGATTTTGGTTTATGCGGCCTGCTTTAGTGCTGCTTATCGCGGCTATGGCTATCCGGGATATAGAGGGTATCATCACCATCATCATTCATTCTGGTATTTTGGAAGGCACGATTCTGCATACGGTTCAAGTGTCCGCGAAAACAGCGTTTACGGTTCAAGATTTTCTCGTAAGGGGATAAACGGTGGAAAATAAGAGTATTTTAACTAAAAAAGACGCATCTATTCTTTTGTTTTGCGTCTTTGTTGTCGGGTATTGCACAATTGTTTATGAACTTCTTATCGGAAGTATTTCTTCATATTTTATCGGTGACAGTATTAAGCAGTTTTCTATTACAATCGGCTTAACCATGACATCAATGGGAATTGGTACGCTGATTTCAAGGTTCTTTAAGAAAAATCTTATTTATTGGTTTATCTTAATAGAGCTCTTGATTGCTATAGCCGGCGGACTTTCTGTGCCTATTTTGTATTTTGTTTATTCAATACAGTTTTTCTATTATCCGATAATGTGTATTTTGATTATTATAATCGGAACGCTTATCGGTTTGGAAATCCCGCTTTTAACAAGGATTATGGAAGAGTATTTTCAGTTAAGAGAAAATATTTCTAATGTTTTATCGCTTGATTATTTAGGTGCATTTCTTGCGTCTTTAGTATTTCCATTTATATTACTCCCGCTTTTGGGAATTTTTAACACTTCGCTTTCCACAGGTCTGTTGAACCTTTTAATCGGAATTCTGACTTTTGTCTGGTTCAAAAACAAGTTAACTCTGAAAAGAAAACGTATGTTGAAAGCGCAGAGTATTTTAATATTAATTCTTTTAATCGGCTGTATCTTGTTTTCAAAAGAGATTTCAATGTATCTGGAAAATTCGATGTATGATGATCGGGTGGTTTTTTCAAAGCAGACGCCTTATCAGAAACTGATTATTACTAAAAATAAAGAAGATGTAAGACTCTTTATTGACGGCAATGTCCAGTTCTCAACGATTGACGAGTACCGTTATCACGAGCCATTAATTCATATTCCGATGAATTTGGTTAATCATAGGGAAAACGTTTTGATTTTAGGGGGCGGAGACGGACTTGCTGCAAGAGAAATTCTTAAATACAGCGATGTAAAAAATATTACGGTTGTTGATTTAGATAAAGAAATGACTGATTTAGCCGTAAAAAATAAGGTTATGGCTGAATTAAACGAGGGAAGTTTTACTAATCCGAAAGTTAAAATTTTAAATGAAGATGCTTTTAAATTTTTAGAAAACGCAAGAGAATACTTTGATGTGATAATAATTGACCTTCCTGACCCTAATAATTCGGCGCTTGCAAGATTATACAGCAAAGAGTTCTATAAAGTTGTAAAACAAAAACTTGCCAGAGACGGAGTTGTGGTAACGCAGGCATCAAGCCCGTTCTTCTCGCCTGAAGCTTTCTGGTGTATTAATGAAACTATGAAAGAGGCAGGGTTTAAATATACAAAACCATATCACTCTTATGTCCCATCGTTTGGGGATTGGGGTTTTGTGCTTGCGGCTAATAAAAAAATAAATGAAGAAGATATTGAAATAAATGTTCCCGTAAAATACATAGATAAAGGAATAATAAAAGACTTTTTCTATATCCCAAGGGATGTCAGAAGAGAGAATATAAAATCATCAACTCTTAATGACCCGCAGGTATTGCATTATTACCTGAACGGCTGGAGATATTGGGATTAGGGGGCTTTATTCCGCAGGATGTATTCCGTTTATTCCGCGGAAACCTCTTTGGGGATTATATTCCCAGTTGTATTTTTGATAGAGCGGGGTCAGATTATTTTCAATTGTCTCCCAGATACAGCTGGTATTATAGCTGTGTCCGCTGCGGTTAAGGTATTCTGTGAGAAGCTCTGTTTTAGTATTTCCTGCTCCGCGTCCTATTCCGCAAAGTGAGGAGTCAACAATAATATTTCTTGACTTCATATAGTTTATAAACTGAATAGTAAGCCCGAGTGAGAGCTGGATATTGTTGTGCGAGTGAAATCCTAAATCAATATTCTTATCAGTAATTTCATAAAATACAGGCATAATCCTGTCTAAATCTTCCGGAAACATTGAGCCGTAGGAGTCGACTATATAAAGAGCCTCAACTCCGGTAAAATTTGCCCGCCTGCATAATTTTTCAATCTCTTTTTCATCATATCCCAAGATGTTTGAGGGCTGCAGAAAGACTTTATATCCCATAGATTTAACTTTTTCGAGCACGAATGATATTTTATCAAGTTCTTCTTTGTGGAAAGCTATTCTTATAATATCGACTATTCCGGAATTGTGTGTTAAATTCTCGGGGTTATATTTCCCGAAATCAAACATCAGCGCAAACTCTGCGTTTTTTTTAAGTTGATATTTCCCTAAATCTTCCGGTTTATTAAAAAGTACATCACCTTTAAGTTTTTCCTTATTGCATAGCCAGCCGCATTCAATAATTTCAATCTTCGCATCATTAAGGCTTTTTATAATATTTTTTATGCAGTTTTCTCCGAAAAGCGCATTTGTCACATACGCCCCGTCTCTTAAAGTGCAGTCTAAAACCTTAATTCCCATAATATACCTCTTTACATATCGTAACAAAAATATCACTAACTAGCAATTTCTGTTTACTTTTATACTTTATAATAATATAAAGGTGTGTAATAAAAAAAGGTTAGGTTTCTATGACAAATCCGATTAATCCGAATTATTCAGGCGTGACAATTCAAATATCAAATCCAGCTGTTTATGCAGGTGGTTCCGGAAATGCTGCTTGTTTGCAAACTGGAGGCATTCAACCGCAGCAAGTTCCTGTTTATAATACACGGGGATATAGTATTCAGGAGCCAACGGCACAAATTCCGAATACTTTAGCAATGGCAAATCCTGCTGGAGGAGCATGTGCATATCCGCCTCAATATTATCTGAATAATTATAACTATCAGGGGGTAAATCCAGGGGTAAATCCAGGGGTAAATCCTGGGGCAAATCCTGGAATAAAATCAGAAGGTGAAAACTCAGAACAGGTTAATGGTAATACAAAGAGTAGTCAGCCCGAAAAAGCTGAGTTTCTTTCAGCTCCAGATGCGAAGAAAGCTATAACAACAGAACAACATAAAATAGAAAGCTTACCAAATACGCAGAAGCAATATGAAGCAACTTCCCCTGAAGAACAAGATTTATCCAAGTCAAAAGGAGTTATAGAGGATTTGGATGCTAGAGCTGCTGCTTTGGAAACTGAAAAAAAGAATGCTAAAGATTCTAAAATAGTACCTCTTACAAATGAATATATAAAATCTCTGGAAAATTATTTAAATAATCCGAATGATGAAATTCGTCTTATGGCCTCCAAAGAAATATTAACAAGATTGGATGAAGATAAGCGCAGATACGATGATGCTGCATTAAATGCATTGTTAAATAAAATGCTTCAGGATCCTTCGAAACTAATCAGAATAGCAGCTTTAAGTGCATTTTCTTCAGAACTTGCAAGCGGAAATGATTATACAGTGACCCTGCTTCACAATATTCAAGCAAATCCAAGTGCTGACAAAGAAGATGTATTGCAGGCTGCGGATATTTTACTAAAAATGTCTCAGGGAAAAGAAGTAAAAGATATTCCAAATCCAAAAGTAAAGGAAGAAAATAATAAAGGGCAATAAAAATGTTTTCTGTTTCAAACATAGTATGTAAGACAATCGGAGTCGCGGGCTTGAGTGCAGCGCTTTATGATGCTGGAAAAATAGGATCTGAAACTTCTGGCAGAATAAAGCAAAAGGTTAATGCTGATCACTTTGAACGGGTGCACAATTCAACACGTACTATGTCTACAGAAAGTCAAGTAACAGGTTTCATTCAAGATAAAGTTGCTGATTACAGAATGAATAATCCTTTGTTTTCAATGTTTGGAAGTGTAAAAGGTTTTTGCAAGGGTTTTTTTGAAACCCTTGGCAATCAAATTCTACCGGTATCATTTGCTTCTATGGCCCTTGCTGGTAAAGGTGTATGGGCTAAAATTGGTGCCTGGGGTGTTGCAGGGTATGCAGCTTTAACTATTGCAAGAGAAGGTTTTGGTATCGGGAAGGTTTCTCCAAAGGATTAGTAGAATTTTTTAACTTTGTTTTTGAATAATTTTCTAACTTATCTGATAAGTCATCGCTATCATTATCTATAGCTTCATTTACATCAGAGAGTAGTTTTTTCTGGACTTCTTTTTCTTTGGTAAAAACATCCATCTCTTTTTCTTTTGTATAAGCTTTTATTCCTGCTTTATATAAAAACCTTGGAGCCGCAAAAAGCATTGTTATCAAACCGGCACTAAGTCCAAACCAACCGGCATGTTTCCAAGATGAAGTATAGCTTCGTGCTATTGCAGTAGTTACAGCACCTGTGATTACAGAAACACTGCCAGCATTTAACAGTGCAAGTCTGCTTTCAAATTTGCGATTAACTGGATTTTCTAAATCATAATTTTGCCCCTTAAATAGAACCTTAGGGGCTAAGGCATCTACAGGTCTAATCATAATCTCACACACACTTTCTATTAATATCTATGTTTATATTTTAACGCATGTTTTAAAAGAAGTAAACCCTAGTTACTAAAAAAGGCACTCGGCATAAAATCCGGTGCCTTTTAAAAAATATGAATTTATAAATTATTCTTTTGTAAATTCTGCATCAATTACATCATCGTCTTTTTTATCTGATGCTGATTCAGAACCTGCTGAATTTGCTTCGCTTTGAGCATCTCCGCCTTCTTTTTGAACAGCTTCGTATGCTTTTTGTGAAATTGCAAACATTGTCTGCTGCAGCTCTTCTGATAATTTCTTCAACTCATCAACAGGTTTATTTTCATCTAAAGCCTTTTGAAGAGCTTCTCTGTGTTCTGTTAATTTCTTAACATCATCTTCAGAAATCTTGCCTTCAAAATCTTTTACAATTCTTTCAGAAGATGCGATTAGGGAGTTAGCATTATTCTTAATTTCTGCTTCTTCTTTCTTCTTCTTATCTTCTGATGCGTTAGCTTCTGCTTCTTTAACCATCTTATCGATGTCAGCTTCTGATAAGTTAGAAGAGTTTGTAATCGTAATCTTTTGTTCCTTATTAGTAGCTTTATCTTTAGCAGAAACATTAACAATACCGT
>CALUVK010000107.1 GCA_944324205.1 Candidatus Gastranaerophilales bacterium
CCGAAGTCTACGCCTAAATTACCAATCCATCGTCCGTAATTATCATCTGTCATACCATACAAGCCGGAACGCCATACATTCAAGTTATATGTTGATAATCTCAAAGGATTGCCTGCAATATTTGCTGATGTATTAGCATTTACATAATCATAACCTGTATAGAAAATCAAATCAGTTTTAGCTGTTTGAATTAATGGCTGGGTTAATTTGAAGAAATAACTTTGAGCATTACCTTTAACATTCAAAGATTTATAAGGCCCGCCTAATCTAACATGAGAGTCAGAAAAATCGAACGATAATCTTGTTCCGTAAGATGATACCGGAAGTGAATATCCTGCCATCCAACCTGTTGCTCCTGATGATAAAATAGTACCACCGTAAATCTTATCACCCAAACCTGTTAAGTTATCCATACCAACAAGGAATGAAACTCTTTGAGCACCGGTATAAGAACGTCCGTAGTCATCATATGAGAAGTTTAAATTAACAGGAAACCTGTCTCTTACGTTCAATGTAATTGCGGTATTTTCATCACCCTCAGGTTCACGTTCAACTTCTGTCTGAACCTGAACGTAATCTTCACGGTTAATTTCTTTCATTGCTCTTTGAAGGTTTTTAGCATTAAATACATCTCCTTCTCTAAGCCCTGCTTTTCCCATAATAATATGTCTCAAGTACCATTCTCTTGTCCATTTTTCACCTTCAATGTCAAGAGAACCAACTTTACTTTCAATAATTCTTATTGTTGCAACACCATCCACAATTCTCTGAGGCGGAACTGTTGCGTAAGAAGTTAAATATCCCTTTGAACGGTAATAATTTGTTACTTTCTGGCAAACTTCAAGAAGTTCATCAAAGAAAATATCTTCACCCAATACCTCTAAACCAAGCTTTTCTAGCTCTTCAGAAGAAATCTTTGTATTTCCTTCAAAGTTAATTCTTTGCAATAAAAAGTGCGGGTTATATAACATACCCTCACGAGCCTGATTTTCTTCAATAGAAGCATCATATATCTGTTCATCTTTTGTAACATCATCAAATGATTGAATATAACTCTTATCAATCTGATAGTGATTAATATTTTGCATCTCAGTTGTATTGTATGCACCCGGGTTATATCCGCCCATCTCCGCTTGAACTTGAGCCGGAAGCATTACACCGGGATCTGCATAAACTTTATTTGCAACCAAAAAGCAAACTACTGCGATTAAGTAACTTAACTGTTTTTTCATATTATCCGAATTCCTAATTTTAATTGGGTTAAAATTTTGCGCTACATTTAACATTATAATTTACTTAAAATCCCAAAACAAATTTATTTGCTAAATTGTAACAAAATATTAACGTAATATATTCTATTTTACAGCATCTGTAAATTTTTGTAAAGATTTTTACGTATTATTGTTATAAATCATTCAAATGGTGGAATTAAATATAATATAACCCCGTTACAAAAGTTCACAGATAAGGAGTACAAATTGGTCACAGCAATTCATGCAATAGGTTATTACAATGATCCGGAGTATTTAAGAATCCTTCAAGAGTTAATGAAACTCGGAATAGCACCAACCGGTAATAAAATGATAGATAAAACAAAACTTGAACAAGCTAAATTAGAATTAATACAAAAAATTCAAGAAAAACAGGAAAAAGAATTTATACAAGAAATGCAAGTACAACAGCTTGAGAATACAATGGAAACACAACAAAGCGAATTAGAACTCAAAAGACTCGGAGCTACAAATATATCGGAACTTAATAAAATCTATTTCGGTCTTGTTTAATAAAATGTGAGTTTGCAAAATTAGTATTTTTCGCAAACTCACATTTAATAAAAATAGTTGATTAGTTGTAAATTCAAATTATTTTTTGGATATAAAATCCAGTACACCATTAATAAATGTAAGCGGATGAACCGGACAGCCCGGAATATACAAATCTATCGGATATTTTTCTAAGAATTCTCTGTTTAATTTTGCCGAATTCTGGAAAACTCCACCGGAAATTGCGCAGGCTCCTGCTAAAATTACAATTTTAGGATCCGGGGTAGATTTATAACAATCTTCAAGAGCATAAGCCATATTTTCTGAGATTGGTCCAGTTATAACAATACCGTCTGCATGCCTCGGAGATGCTACAAAATCAATCCCAAATCTTCCCATATCAAAGTTGCAGTTTGAGCAGGCGTTTAGCTCCATCTCGCATCCATTACATCCCGCTGCTGATACCTGACGAAGTTTTAAAGATTTAGAAAATACCCTGTGAATTTCTTTTCTTGCTTCTATTGCAGTTTTTTCAAACTCTTCCGGGGTCATATTTTCCGTAACAATCAGTTTATTTCTATCTGTTGATGATAATTTATAATAATTGCTAAACTGTATTGCTTCGCACTTACATTCTCCGCAAAGAGTACATTTACCCATATCAATTGATAAAGGTTTTGTCTTTAGTGCTCCTGCAGGACAAATACTCTCATCAATATTACATCCCTCACAATATTTAAGAATAGGAAATCCCCTGAATTGGCTCCGCATTGGTGCGTTTGGAATATCCGGTATAAATTGATTTCCCTGAAAATATTTTAGTTTTATTGTATCTAGCATTTCTTATTTCCTTTTTTTAATTTTTATAACTACAGGTCATTGCCGCAATAGGACAGGTTGAAACTTTTGTTGCATAACGGGAAGTCGGAGACTCCGTTGTTTCTGACTGCCATAGCCAACATATACCAGTTATTGAAAGAAGGATCCTTCATTTTATATCGCAGTAATTCGCCGTTTGCACCCGTTATTGCAATATGAACAATTTCACCGCGCCAGCCTTCAGTCATTGATATCACAAAAGAATTAGCGGCAAGGTTATAGCTTGGTACAATCTTAGCCGGTTCGTCTTTAAATTCTTTGAGCTTAGAAAGAAGTTTCTTAATAATCTGCATTGATTGCTTAATTTCTTTATATCTTAAAGTAAATCTTGAATGAACATCTCCTGTCGCCTTAAAAGGTTTCACAACATCAAGCGAAGTATACCAGCTGTCATTAAAATCGAATCTTGAATCAATATCAACTCCTGAAGAACGTGCTGCCATTCCTACAGCGCCTAAAGCTTTTGCGCTTTCGCTGCTTACTACACCGGTTCTCTCCATTCTTGATATACAAGTCGGTTTTTTCAGCATAACTTTTGTTGTTCTGTCGACAGTTTTAGCAACGCCATCTAGCATTTCAATAATCTTATCTGACATTTTTTCATCAATATCAAAATTAACTCCGCCAACGTTGATTAAACCTCTGCCAAACCGGCTTCCCGAAATCTCAAGCATAGTATTAATAACAAGAGTTCTTGTAATACCGAAAATTGAAGCCCCCATCAAATACGCCATATCGCCGGCTATCGCACCCATATCACCGATATGAATTGCAATACGCTCCATCTCAAGAGCAACTCTTCTTATGATTTGGGCTTTGTTAGAAATCTTTGTATCTGATAAAGCTTCCATTGCTTGAGAATATGCCATATTATATCCGATTACACTGTCTCCGCAGACAGATTCAGCCAGTCTGTTATTATATCTTTTATTCTGTAAGAATAAATCCTCAACACCTCTATGCTGATAACCGAGCATAATTTCTAAATCGTAAACTTTTTCCCCCATGCACATAAACCGGAAATGCCCGGGTTCAATTACCCCGGCGTGAATAGGGCCTACTGCTACCTGATGAATATCTTCTCCCTGCATCTCAAAAAACGGGTATTTATCCTGATTATTTCTTACAGGCTTAAGCCAAGGATGATTAAGAGGTTCAATCCCAAATTCTTCATAGAATTCTCTTTCAAATATATGAAAAGCCGGAATATCTTGAGTGAAAGACTCATAAGATTTGGTATCAGGAGAAAATATTGCAGAAGTTACATATAGTTTTCCGACCTTATCATCTGCTAAAACCACATATAATCTTATATTCTCAAACTCTCTTTTCCCAAAAAATCCAATAACCCTCATTTTCATTTTTTTGACATCCGATTTTATTTCTTCTATTGAAATTGTCGGAATATCAAGAGCATTAATCTTTTTATTATTTTCAATTATTATCCAGTTCATAATTACCTTCTCTATTACCTACCTAAAAACCCGCAACTGACATTAATACCATTTCAGAAAGACCTCTTGGCATATAAATACCAATTCCAAATGCTATTAAAAGCATCACTATTTGTGGAACATACATTGTCCAATCCAAAACAACTTTTTCCTTTATTTCTGTCAAATTTTCTTCCTTATTCGAAGAAAAAGCCATGCCCATAACAGCTTTTGCTAAACCGTAAATTACAATAGTCAAAAGAAGCAGGAACAATGCGCATAAAATATAATGTTTTTCTAAAAACATAGTCTTAACCATCAAAAATTCACTTACAAAAAGTACTGAAGGCGGAAAAGCCGCAATTCCGACAAATGACAATATCCAGAGCCAGCCGGTTCTCCTGTCGGTTTTCAAAAGACCGGTAACGGATTTAATCTTTTTTGTTCCGTAGATTTCAAGAATATTGCCGGAAGTTAAGAAGAATGCTCCTTTAATAAGCGAATGCCCTATTAAATGTATCATAGCGGCAAGCATTCCAACTCCGCCCAAAGCAGTTCCTATAGCTAAAATTCCCATATTTTCAATAGAAGAATATGCGAGCATTCTTTTGTAGTTATTAATATGATAAACAAACACTGCCGTGATAAACAGTGATAAAAAGCCCATAACTAAAAGCATAATCCTTGCGTAACCGCTACAGCCGGAAAAAACCATTACTCTGAATACATTTACTATCATTAAAAAAGCTGAGTTTAATAATGTAGCGGATAAAAGAGCCGATATAGGACTCGGAGCTTCTGCATGAGCGTCAGGCAGCCAGAAATGAACCGGAGCCAAACCCATTTTTGTACCAATACCGAATAAAATAAATACAAAAGATAATTGCAGCCAGAAATGATTAAATAACGGTGCATTATTATATAAGTCACTATAGAATAACGAATTAAGGCTGCCTGTTGCAATTGTCATAAGAATAATTCCGACAAAGGCAAGAGCAATACCGATTGAGCAGATAAACACATATTTCCAGGCCGCTTCAATCGAATGTTTTGTTTTGTGGAAATAAATTAAGTACGCGCTTGCTAAAGTCGTACCTTCAATAAATACCCATGCAATTCCCAGGTTATTACTCAAAACTGCACCGGTCATTGAAAATACAAAGAATAAGACCATATAAGTATAATGTCTTAACTTCTTCGTGAGTGAAGTTTCTTTTTTTACATAACCGTTGTTATAAACAGCAACAGCCAGAAAAACTGCAGACATTACCATAAGAAAGATTTTGTTTGTGTCATCAACCGCAAAAAATCTGCATGGTTTCCACATCGGCAGTAAATCTATATTTAAACAGAATGCCATTGATACTATAAAATGTATTGCTGCATAAATATTAATCATCAGATTATTCAAAAATTTCTTTTTGCATAAAGCTAAAATAATAAATGCCAAAATCGGAAATAATAAAATTAAATTAATCATTGTATTCGTAATCCTTTAAGTCTGATAAATGTGCTACTTCCAAATCTTCAAATTCGTTATTGATTTCATTAACCAGCATTCCCAAAATAAATACTGCAATAAATATATCAAGTAAAACGCCAAGATTTACAATAATCGGCATTTCTTTAGCTACCGAAAGCGAAAGAAGAAATATGCCGTTTTCCATTTTATCACCATACAAATTATATCATATTTATAAAAAAAGTGAAATGTTATTTATTATTTCACCTTTTTCAAAATTTTTCCTTTTCTTCTAATAATATGAAGTTTTTCTTTGTCACCTTCATTTAAATAAATTTCTTCTCCTATTTTTACTAATTCCTTATAGTCTACCTTTCCTACTGGAGTTCGTGGTAAATCTGGATATATACTTATATAATCCGTCCAGCATTCAGAAGA
>CALUVK010000108.1 GCA_944324205.1 Candidatus Gastranaerophilales bacterium
GGAGAAATCAAAGCTTCACTTGAGAACCCCAAATCAGAAGATGAAGTCTTGGAAGATTTATATACACTAAACTTAATGCTCGATGAGGGCGATAAGAGGGTAAGTGAACTATATCCGGTCTTATCCGGATACAATAACACGACATCTCCCTATATACAAACCTTTTTAGCCGGAATTTACCGCAAAACAAAAATTCCGGACGCATTTGGCCCATTATGTGCAATGCTAATCAGGAATTCAATAAATCCGCCTAAAAACACTCTTTTTGACCCGAATGAAGAAATCGGCGGAGCTATATTAGATTATTTAGCTTAAAGCAAAAGCTCCATCTAAAGCTTTTAAATTCAAAGGAATTAAATCCCTTTTCTTTTCTCCGAGAACTTTTTCAATACCTTTTGCTAAAAATTCTTTTGATACAATGCTGCAAGCAGATGCTAAAACGCCTAAAGATACAACATTTGTAACTTTACTTGTACCTAAATCATTAGCAAGTTTTGTCATCGGTGCAAAAACATATTTGATATCATTTCTCGGTCTTGCTTCAGCTACAAGAGTAGAATTCGCAATAATTGTTCCGCCGGCTTTAACTCTTGTTATAAATCTGTCGAAAGACTGCTGGTTAAGAACTATTGCATAATCTGTATCCTGTTTGTGAACAGAGCTTACTTCGCTATCAGAAACAACTATTTCACAGTTTACGGTTCCGCCTCTCATTTCGGCACCATAGCAAGGATACCACGTAACATTTTTGCCTTCTATCATAAATGCGTTAGCTAAGATTGTTCCGGCAAGCAATATTCCCTGTCCTCCAAATCCTGCAAATATAAAATTAGTTTCCATTAATTAACCTCCTTGAATACTCCAAGCGGGAATATTGGTATCATTTCGTTTCTAACTCTTTCATGAGCTTCTTCCGGTGTCATATGCCAATTTGTAGGACAAGAAGAAAGTATTTCAACAAAGCCGAAGCCTTTTCCGTCAAGCTGTGTTTGGAAAGCTTTTTTTATAGCCTTCTTAGCTTCATTAATATGAGCAACGCTATCCAATGCTACACGGGCAGAAAATGCTGTTCCGTCACAGAGTGCAATATGCTCGGCAATTTTTATCGGATATCCGTAGTACTCTTTGTTTCTTCCCGTCGGGGAAGTTGTTGTTACCTGTCCCATAAGTGTTGTAGGGCCTAATTGTCCGCCAGTCATTCCGTAAGTTGTATTATTTATACAAATTGCAGAAATATTTTCTCCCCTTAGAGCCGAATGCATTGATTCTGCAAGTCCAATTGAAGCGAAATCACCGTCTCCTGAATATGTGAATACAAACTTGTCAGGTCTTGCTCTCTTAACCCCTGTTGCGGAAGCCAAAGCTCTGCCGTGCGGAGCTTCTACACAATCTATATCAAGAAAATCATATAAAAACACAGAACACCCCACAGAAGTAGATGATATAGTATTTTCTCTAAGCCCCAATTCATCAAGAACTTCTGCCACAAGCCTTATTGCAATACCATGGTCGCAGCCGGGGCAGAATGTGTATCTGAAATCTTTTTTCATTGATTTAGGAATACTAAAAACCTGTTGCATAATTATTTTCTCCTACAAACTTGCCGCTAATTGTTTTCCGCCCCTCAAGACATTTTCAACGGATGAAACAATTTCTTCAACACTTAACCACTCTCCGCAAGCCCTGTTTATGAGACTTACATTAGAGAGTCCTTCTACAGCATATTTAACATCCTTAAACATTTGCCCCATATTCATTTCTACAACTGCAAACTCTTTTCCTTTTTCGGCAAGAGCATGAATTTGTTTATGCGGGAACGGATTTAATGTTACGGGTCTAAAACAGCCTGCTTTAATACCTTTTGCTCTTAAGACTTTCATAGCTGCTTTTATATTTCTTGTCATAGAGCCGAATGCAACAAGAACGATATCCGCATCATCGACTTCAAATTCTTCGTATGTTGTTTCATTTTCGGCTATGACTTCAAATTTCCGGTGTAAATCACAGATATGCTGAATTTGTTTCTTTTCATCCGTCGCAACAGAATATATCATTCTGGCATCTCTTCCCTTAGCACCGGTTAAAGCCCACGAAGAAACATCCACTTCCGGATAAGGATACTCTCCGAAGCTTGCAGGCTCCATCATCTGTCCCAAAAGCCCGTCCGCAAGAAGTATAACCGGATTTCTGTATTTCTGCGCAAGATAAAATGCTCTATAAGTTAAATCAACACATTCCTGTACTGTAGATGGCGCAAGCACGATTAAATTATAATCCCCGTTTCCACCGCCGTAAACCGCCTGATTATAATCTCCCTGTGCCGGATAAATATACCCCAGACCGGGGCCTGTACGCATTACATTTACCAGAACAACTGGTAATTCATCTGATGCTGCATATGAAAGAGCTTCCTGCATCAAAGCTACCGCGCAAGATGATGAAGAAGTCATTGCTTTAACCCCTGTAGCAACTGCTCCCATAACCATGTTAATTGCGGCTAATTCACTTTCTGCGCAAACATATCCGCGCCCGAGTTCCTGCATCTTTCCGCTCAAATACTCGCCTATTTCTGTCTGAGGTGTAATCGGATATCCGAAATAACATTGACAGCCAGCATTTACAGCAGCCTGCGCTATTGCATAATTCCCTTTTATTAAAACTTTTTCATCTCTGTTTGTCATTTTATCTCCAGTGGTTTGGTTAGTGACTAGTGAATAGTGATTAGACTTATTTTATTTACCGTATTACTCGTGACTTAAAATAGTAAAATTCTATTCACTAGTCACTAACTTCATCTCCATACTTCCGTAATTGCCATATCAGGACATCTTTTAGCGCACATGGCGCATCCGATGCACTCATTTTTCTCATCAACAAACTCTACCATATAATCTCCGAGTCTGTTAGTCTTGTCACTTTTTTTTATTAATCCCTTAGGACAGGTCGTAGTACATATATAACACGACTTACAACGATTTTGGTCTATAACTATCTTTCCCATACGAACTCCTGTGTCTAATAAAAGATTATAGCACTAACAATATTTTCAGACCTGTTTTGTAAAGAATTGTAACAATTTTCTTCAAAAAGTGTTACTGATTTTCAAAGTGTGGAATTAAAAAAATATAGGACAAATGCAAGGACGCATTCGTAGGATGTGATCGCCAGAAAGGAGTAAAAAAATGGCACTAACAATCAACACAAACATTTCATCCCTCATCGTTCAGTCAAACTTGACTAAGGCAACAAGCTCTTTGAACGACGCAATCGAAAGAATGACCACCGGTTACAAGATTAACCACGCAGCAGACAACGCAGCAGGTTATTCAATCGCTACAAACTGGGAAACTCAATTAGGTTCTCTTGATGTAGCAGCAGACAACGCCGCAACAGGTGCAGACATGTTGACAACATTAGAAGACACTTATGCTCTTGTATCTTCTCACTTGCAACGTGTAAGAGACTTGACCGAGCAGGCTGCAAACGGAACTTACGGCTCTGATTCATTAAAAGCTATTCAATCAGAAATCACTGCAAGACTTCAAGAAATCGATCGTATTGCTGCAAACTGTGAATTTAACGGTTTGAATATGATGGACGGTTCAATGGGTACAATTGCTCTTCAGGTAGGTTTATATAGCGATGCTTCCAGCCAAATTGAATTGGATGAATCATTATTTAAGAAGGGTGATGTAGAATCATTATTCCAAACTTATGCAACAGTTCCCGGCGGTGATAACTCGCTTGAAGGTATTGCAAAAGCATGTTCAGGTTATGACGGAACTACTATTACAGGCGGACAATCAGCAATGCTTGATGAAATCGACAAAGTAATTAACGAAATTTCAGCACGTGCCACTACATTAGGTTCTGCTCAAAACCGTATTGAGTCAGCTATTGAATCAATTGGTGTTCAATCTGAAAATATTACATCATCATTGTCAACATTAAGAGATGCAGATGTTGCGGAAGAATCTTCAAACTACATAAAAGCACAGATTTTACAACAGGCTTCAGCTACATTACTTGCAACTGCAAACCAAACCCCGAGCATTGCATTGAATCTGTTATAATTTTGAGGGGATATATTTACCCTGAGAAAAGCAAGGATTTTCATAAATCCTTGCTTTTGTGTTTTATTATAATTTAAGAAATTAAATAAAGCATAAATTGACTGTGCAATATAAAAAATACATTAACAACAAACACTATTATTCATTTATTAAAGCCTGTATTGTTGCTATTGGTACATAATAAAGTCGTTCATCTATTTTTTGTAGAAATTCTATTTTGTCATAAAATTTTTTTGCAACAATTGCATTTAGAGGGGTTAAAAACAATCCTTTTATACCAGCAATCTTAGAAGCTTCATAAGTTTTTTTTATTGCTTCATATAATAAATACATTCCATAATTTTGTCCTCTTAAATTTTTATCGCGGGCAAGCATACCAAGTAATATACAAGGAACTTTGTCTTTACGGTTTTGTCTTAAATCAAAGGGTATTTCATTGGAAATGTCTTTAAGTTCAATATTTTCATATGCCAATGTATAATATGCAGTAACATTATTATTATCAAGAACAACGTATGTTTTTGAAATATTATTTGTATGATTTTGTCTTGCATACTTTTTTATGAAATCATTTAATTCAGTTTCTCCGCAGTCAAAACCACTTCTATTTTGATCTTTATCTATGTATACTGGATTATTCATAAAAGTGTTTTATTTTACTCTTAAATTTTCTGATACTTTCATAATTTATTGGTTTGTTATCCGCTTCAAAAATTTTATCCCAATCAGCTTTATTCAATTCTATTTTATAAGAAGTGTTTTTATGGTTAACTTCAATATTTGAAGGTTCTTCTTTTAAATAAAAATTTTTTACTTTATAGTCGGACAGGATATCATTTACTGCTGTTGAAGCTTCTGCACTAGTTTTAGTGTTAAGATATGAATAAAATCCATTATTTTCTACAGAAATCTTTAAACTTTCCTCTGTTATTTGATTGAATTTTGGTTGAAAAATTTTATGTTTAGCATCTATCATTTAAAAAACTCCATTCATTATGTTTTTCATCTTTTGAGAAGTTATCCAACAAAAAGTATCAAAGTGTAATTGATTTATTTCATCAATCGTCTCATAAATATCTGTTAAATTTGCAATATTGCTTTTGATTATGTCGGTATCAACAACAATTTCGTATGAATTTTCTATATTTTTTATTTTCGCGCATGATGTATTAATAATTATTTTGGAATCGTTTTTTGATAAAGTAAAATTATCTCTATAATTCTCTAAATCATTAAAATCAAATAAATCACATTTTAAAAAGTTAAATAAATTTTCATTAAACAATTCAGTTATTTGAGTATAGTTTTCAATTTCACGAATAACAATTGTGTTTATTTTTCTATAACCAACTTGTTGAATACTTGCAGAAAATTTTGTGAAAATATTCTCTGTAAATAACCTTATTTCATCATTTAAAGATTCATAATTTTCATATGTATTATGAACAAAAACAAATCGATTATTAATTATTTGAATTTGATTATTCCTATTATTAACACATGTATACCCAATAGTACTATTTGTTTGTTCTGCAGTTGGGGTATCATTATCAATGGTTATTTTAAAATTTGCATTTTTAATTTCTGTTATATCAGAATAGCCTTTATTTTTGAAAAAATATATTATAAGAGGATTTTGAAAATAGCTCTTAATATCTTTGTCAAAAGTTATTGCTAAAATAACACCTTTTAA
>CALUVK010000109.1 GCA_944324205.1 Candidatus Gastranaerophilales bacterium
CTATTTAATCGGAAAATAGTAATCAACCATATACGAAGCAGCATCAAAAGGGTGTTCTAAGAATTTTAAATCATGGTCGTTTTTTATCTGTTTTAGAGAAGGTACATCTACTATAGAAGTTCCTTCTTTAAAAGACAGATTATAGACATTATGCAGAAGCCATTTACAGCGTTTGTCGATAAATAGTGATACTGTTCCTTTGGAGTTACGCACTTTTGCATTAAAAGCCTGTATTCTTCTTAAAATAGGCGGATTAAAGTTTCTTAGCTGAAACTTAGGTGTATAACCATGCATTTCAAGTGTACGCTTTATTATCATATAATTTGTAAATTCTGATTGAGAAGAGCGGTTATCTCCAGAAGCATCACCGTTTATAATCACCTCTCCCCTGTGTTCGGGATATCTGCGTAAAAATTCATCTATAGCCTGTTGAGTTGTGGTATTTTCAATCACAAGTTCATCAAAGAAATAGATATTTTTATCATCTTTATGAGCCAAGCACCAGCACATAGGGTCAACGTTGAAATCACAGGTCAAGTGAAGAGGTAAATCTCTATTGTACTGAAGATGTTTGATATTTTCATCAGTAAAATTCTTAACAACGAGACCGGAAGAGTAGTTTCCAAACTCTCCGAGTACGTTTATTCTGTAATACTCTGGGTCAAAATCTTCTTTCATTGATTCCAGATAGTGTTCGGGTAAATATATATTATTTGAGGTCGGGGCAATAATAAGCCTGTAGTTTTCTTTTTTATTCTCAACAAACCTTTTATAAATCCAGCCTTTGTTAGCTTGCGGATTTGTATGTCCGAATAAACGATATCTAAAATTTCCCCAGGAAGGTTTTACATTGGTATTTCTTAAACGTCCTATAAGCTGTTTAAAAGCACTATCCGATATTTGAGATGCTTCCTCTATTTCAGCCCAATGCAGGTTTAGAGATTTTATTTTTTCGGGATTATCAACTCCTTTAAATAAAATCTCTGAACCATTTGATAAGGTCATTTTCTTCTCAATTTTATTGAAAGTATAGTGTTTACCTGCAACATAGCCCATAGTATCAAGGTGTGAAAAATAAGATTCCAGGGTTGTATCACGCACAAGAACATATTCTTTCGCACATACTAAACCTCGAGAACCTGGGTATTTTCTTGCAAGCATCAGACCCAAAAGCGAACCGCACCAAGTTTTGCCAGAGCCATAGCCGCCTTGATAAATCACAACATCAAGCTGATGATTATGGGGTATATTGAAAAATTCCTGCTGTTTTTCTAACAATGAATACTTTGGCATTATTAAGCATCTTTTCCTTCAAAATTATCAATTCTTTTATGAGCGGATTTTGTGCTTTCTTCGACTTTAACCATTCGCTCAATAAGATTATTGTGTTTATCCTGTTTTTCTTCTAAACGTTTTATCTGCTGTTCGATAAATTTAATACTCATAGCAAGACCGCCGAGAAAGATTCCGGCGGTCAAGACATTCACGATAATTACTATCATCAATTCCATACTTATTGACATTTCCAAGCTCCTTTATGGCACATCTGGTAAATATCAACAAACCAAGCCATTACATTAGCCTTAAAGACATTTACACCGGAAGCCTTCAGTATTTCTCTAAAAATTAGGCTTGTAAGCCTTCTATATTCTTTTATTGAAATACACTTATTCAGAACTTCATCATGGATATACTTCTTGTTTTCAAGCATATAATCATGTACCATAGAAGCCGTAAGAAAAGCATTATCTGTTTTACTTCCGACTAATCGCCAAAACGAGCGTGGAATATCCGCTCCGTTCCATATATATTTTTTCGGAATAGTAAAGCCAAAAATCCGTTTATTAGTAATAACTGTAACCGGAACATTATTGTGCAACTTAAACGGATATTTTTTCTTCTCGGCTTTAATTTCTTTAGTATCATTAGCTTCAATAACACGCACGCAAACAATTGGTGTCACATCAAATGTGACATACTTAATTTTTTCTCTCATACTTAAATATCCTTTCTTTGGGGTTATGGCAAAATGGAATTTTGAATAAAAAAATTCCATTATCCTAAAATATCTTCTAAATCAAAATCATCATCTTCTTCATTATTACTAGCAACAATTCCGGCACCTTTTGCTGGAATAAATGTATTCGTAACAACACCGGTCATGCTGTTAGACCAATATATGGAATCACCTTTCGCTAAATAGATAATTACTTCCTGGCTTTCTGATGCAGAAACATATCCTGGCATAATAATATCAGATTTTATTCCATTGATATACAGGTCTATATCAAAAAGTTCTGCACACTGTGCAGCAAAAACATACCAGCCAGCACAAGGAGTTGTATATGGAGAAGATGATAGTGGGGTATAAGAAAGTTCTATCTTAGCAGAATTATTTGGGGCAATCCAGTCTAAAACCATGTCTTTAAAACTTTGCGAAACACTTGTGACACCACTTAAAGAACTTTTATTAATTAATCCGTAAATTTCCCCCATAGGAAGTGAAAAGTTTTCATTTGTTTCATCTATAGTGAAATAGTTTGCACTTCCTTCTTTTATATATACTTCTTGAACTCTATCTCTATATTTTGCATCAACAATTTTTGAGCCTGTTTTTGATAATGTATATGGGATCTGCAATAGAGGTCTAATTTTGCCTGCCGATGTTTCAATATAAGAAGCAGAAAGGTCTATTTCTACATGACAATTATAAGACCAAGAATTGCGTCCAAAGAGAAACGTTTTTATTGTTTCTCTTAACCAAGTTGATGTTCCGATAATACTTGTATTGTTATTTGACTGAGAAATTCCATTACAAGCGGTTGTCATATAAATACCGTCAAACAGATTGAATCCTGCATCTACAATCAGTCTATCACCTGTTTGCAAAGTTAAAGGTTGAACCTGCAACATTTGAGTATTATTGTCAGAACCATACAGATAAAACATAGCTCCGCCGTTATATTCCATCTGAATCATCAAGCCGGATTCTTGGGTTGCACAAAGATATGAGGAGCCAGTAGAATAATCATCACGAATAATGCACTCTATGTGAATATTAAACTCTTCTTGTGTCGAGGGTAAACTGCCTGCGACTTCTACACCGCAATTTACTCCGCCAAGTCCGCTAGTTATACCATTTTCAATTGTTAAATTATCTCCTTTTAAGGTGTAGTTCTGGGAAATAATATCAATTCCAGTTCCGACACTATTTTGTTTATAACTTAGAATTTTATTATAGACATCTGTATCCGTTGAGATATTACCTGTTTCAAGGGCTTTAGACTGATTTATTTTGTCAATTGCAGCATCATCAAGATTACTAAAATCCTTTTTAGCACTGGAACTTAAAACAGTATTAACTTCCTGTGCTTTTTCAATTGCAATTTCAGCTTGTTCTGTTGCTTCATCAATAAGTTCATTTGTATCAGTGAGATTATTATTAAACTCTGTAATTGTTTCGTTCAATTCAATAAGCGTATTTTGTGCGGTATTAGAATGGTTTTGCGCTGCCTGTTTTGCTTCATTACAGGCAAGCAGGATTCTATCAGCTTCGGTTCTTGATATGCCGGAAGTTTCGACATAGATGTCTAAAACCGTATCATTTACGGTCATTGATATTGTAAGCGAATTATTAACAAAGGTTATTTCTTCTGTTACACCCTGTTTTACTATAAAAGGAATAACAGAAGTTATCGTTCTAATTCTATCATTAGTATCAATAAGTTTTAATTCGCCATACTGCTTTCCGATTGCAAGATTAGATGTTATTTCACTGGATAGAATTATTTCAAAAGTTTTACTGCTCAAATTGCCGTATGTAAGCGTAACATCACCCAGGGTAAATGTAGCAGTAAAACCGCTTAAATCTATACTTGTATTAAAATTGACAACAACAAACTGATCTTCAAGAAAGTTTGTATCGTCACCTTGAATTATAGTTATATAGTCCATTATTCTGTTTCCTGCTGGTTTTCTAATGCTGATACTCTGCTTGCTAAATCTGCAATATCACTTGTATTAGTCTGAAGATTGGATGCGTTTGCAGAGATTCTTAGTGACAGAGCTGTAATCTGGTTTTGCAAATCTTCAAAGTTATTATTTAACAAGGTTGAGCTTGCTAAGCTTCCATATTCAATTTCTTCAATAGTCATAGTTACCCTCTCTAATTTCCCATTCAATTCGTTTCATCATTTTTTTGTAATCAATATTATTTGCCTTTAATTTGGGTTTGAACTTTTCTATAGCTTCTGTATCACCATTTAATAGACATTCTTTGATATAAGAATATGCTTGAAAATAATTTACGCCTTTAGATGTCGGATAGAATATATTTATTGGATTAAAGCCTTTTCTGCTTGCAGATACCGTAAACGGAGTAAAAACATCTTTAAACCTCTCATTAACTCCTGCTTTATTCCAGTTATCGGTATAAACATCAGACATTTTTGTAATAATAGGATTTATAAGAGGTGAAGATTTACTTGCAAGTTTACGAATAGCACTATTAGGCATATCTTCAATAATTTCCGGCACTTCAAGGGCTTGCTTTCCGATTCTCATATAAAGCTCACGCCCTTTATCATCATTTCCGATATATGGTCTGGGAAAAAATGTTTCTACAACTTTTTTACCCAAATTATCACGCTCTGTAAAACGATTATTATTGTATGAAGAGTATTTAATACCATCTTCATATTTATCCGGATTTCTTATAGAATCCAGTTTTCTGTTACAGGCATTTACCAGATTTGAGTACATAGCCATCTGAATCAAAAAGGTTATGAAATATTTTCTTGAAACATCTCCACGTACACCAGCACCCTCAACATCATTAACAAAAGATGATAACCCGACTTTTCTTGAAATCTCACGAACCGCAGAACCAAATTTGCTTGATTCAGCAAGTTTGTTTAAGAATTTTTGTCCGGCTCTTGATGAGAATACTGCAAAAGACTGTCTTAAAGTTGCAGACATGTTCCAGTCCGGTGAAAGCATTAATCTTCTAGCCCATTGAACCGTATTAGGTTTAATTCCTAATGTTTCCCAATCCATACCGCCAAAGGTATCGTTTACTACCCAGGCAATATCTTTTCGGACATTATCAGATAAAGTAATTTTTCCGTTCTTTGAAACTCGATTAATTAAGCTTTCATAAGCGTGAAGCTTATAAGTATTATGCAGATAGTTCCACAAAAACTTGTTATTTATATCGACATAAGCTTTCATTGGTTTGGTGATTATCTTACTTGCTCCAAAGGTTATTTTATCTACAAGATTAGAAATACCGTCAATAAAAGTGTTTAAATCTTTAATATTAATATCTGAAATAGCCCCAAACTGAACACCATCTCTAATAGCCTGTTTTGCGAGTTTATTATTCTTAAAAAGCTCATAGTTATTGTTTTTTATGCCATCAATTATTTTGGGAAGATTACCCAAAGTTTTGAAAGTTTTAAAAGGAATTATCCCATCATGAGCTGCGGCACTTTCGGTTAAGGCAACAACATGCATTTCATTGAATAAAAATTTACAGCCTTTTGCAAAGTTATTTACTAAATCATAAGCATTACCGACTTTTTTAAATAATTTATTGATAAATTTATCAGTAGCTTTTTCTTGCTTTACAGGATTTAAAACTATGTCAGATAACTCATAAATCTTTTTAGAATGCTGAGGATTTGCTTTAACCAATTTTTTGATTTCATCTAAGAATTTTGTATTCTCCGC
>CALUVK010000110.1 GCA_944324205.1 Candidatus Gastranaerophilales bacterium
TAAAATCCCAGATTTTCACCTACTGCAAAGTAGTAAACAATATTTGCGCCGATACTTGAGTCTGGTACTTTTGAGAGTTTTACACTCTTTACAGCTTCTACTGCTGCATCAGCAGCATCCGGATTTTGCGTTTGGTTAGCATTAAGTTTGATATTTTGCATAGTTCCGTCTGCTGCAATTTTAAATGAAACAGCTACAGCATTGTTTGTTTTCAAATATGGTCTCCAATTTTGCTGGATTTGATTGCTTATATCTAAATGTACAGCATTTGAAACATACTGCGGATACTCGCTTTGCATTGCGATTTGCTTAGCTTCTTCTATTTCAATCGTTCTGCAAACTTTATTATTTTGTGAAACTTTATTTTTCAAATGTTTTGAAGCATAAATTCCATTTGCCTGAATATCTTGGCCGTTAAAATATATTTCTGTATTAAAGCTTCCCATTTTTAATTCAGCAGGAAGCGGTTTAAACGGTGCAGTTTTTAATATTGTCTGCAGCGCAGCTTTTTCAAATTCAGCAGATTTTGATGCCACAATAGTATCGTATCCGGTAATTTTTCCGGCTTTATCAATATTTACACTAAAACCGGCTTGATAATTATTACTTACAGGGTTTTTCCAATTAAGCCGCAAACAATATCCCAAATAATTCAAATAAATATTACTTGCTCTGGAGGTAGCCGCTTCTTCTGGAGACATTGCTTTTATTGTTGAATAATGAGGCTGACTGTTATCAGCAGCAATCGCAATTGTATATATACCACCTGTAAGTGTCATTGAAGCTAATATTACCGCCAATATTTTTTTCATAACAAATCCTTTCATTTTCCTCATTAATACCTTGAAGCATTGAATACGTTGTAATCGAAAGTAAACTGTATATCAATACTCTGCCCCCTAAAGTCTGCAGGAAGCGGTCTGAATGGTGCCGTTAGTTCAACAGCTTTCAATGCTGCCTGATCGGCAGATGGCATGCCGGATGATTTATGCACTCTGCAAGAGAGTAGACGTCCGTCTTTTGCTATTTTGAACAGAAGAATTACACGCTTGCTTTCGTTGCCTTTCGGCGGATCCCAATTCATTTTAATTCTTCTTTGCAATTCTCTCATATAAGGCCCGAAATCAGGTTCTCTTAATGCATCAATTCCGGGAGCACCGCCTCCTCCTCCGGGATTGCCGATATTACCGCTTCCTGAAGAACCGCGGGATAACGGGCTCGCGGAGCCTCCGGATGATGGAGATAGAGAAGGTCTTGGCGCATATGAACTTCCTCTTGATGCGGAAGATGATGCACTAGAACCGGACTTAGCTCCGGTTGGTGCGGAAGTTCCTCCGATAGGCCCTGTAGAAAGTGTTTTCCCCGGAGGAGCTGCCTTTGGAGCAGGGGCTCTGAACGGAGTGGAAGGTTTTGCTACAGGAGCAGGCGCAGAAGTCGGCCTTGCACTCGGTCTTGCAGTCGGCGGTGCCGGTTTTGCAGGCGATGGCTTTGCAGCAGGCTGAGGTTTTTTCTGAACAGGCTGCTGTGTCTTTTTAGGCTGCGCTTGTTGTTTTACCTGTTTTTTTATCTGCTGTTGCTGCTGTTTTATTAACTTATTAGCACTCTTAGCCGCTGCAGACGGTTTTGAAGCTTTTTTAGGAGCCGGAGAAGGCATTGAAACTTTGCGCTTCGGATCGTTAATCCCGCCGCTTCTGGAATTCATATCAGAACGATTTTTCGTATTCGGGTCTCTCGGTTGAGCCTCCTTATCAACAAGTACAAATTCTATATCTTTTTTTAACTGTGCCTGCGGTTTTTTAAACAAACTTAAATTAATTCCCATCAAAGCCAGTGCAACTGTTATTAGCCATATTAAAAGCACTACTGCCGGATGAAGCGCTGTTGAAATTGCAAACGAACGCCTTATCGGAATAACCTCAGGTTTGCTTGTTGCAATCGAAGGAAGCTTGTATTCCTTCAAGTCTTTATCCTCATCCTCGTCTAGTATAAAACTGTTTTTATTAATTATTGTCACTTTATATTCTCTCTTATATTACTCTTTTAGAATAATAAAATCATATGAAATTTAAATTATCCTGCTTACTAATTTTCGTAACTATAGCTTTCTGCAGAAACCGTAATCGGCTGGGTCAGTAAAAGCTCTATTGTAGCATTGGCAGGGATTTCAACATCATCACCCTTATCCCATACAGATTTTATTAAACCGCCTCCTGCACCGACAGCCGTACCTAAAGCAGCGCCTCTTCCGACATTACCACCCGCAAGAGCGCCGAATACTACACCGGAGAGAGCACCAGCAGCGCTACCTGCTGCCAAATCTTTAGCATATTCTTTTGTAACATCTAATTTTGTTCCGCCGACAAGAACTCCTGATGAATCGTCTGTTTTAATTACTGCAGAAATAGGAATTTGAGTACCGTATGGAGTATAAATTTGCGTAAATCTTACGCTTAATTTTCCGTTCATACTTCCTCTTTTAGCCTTAGATGCTTCAATGACTGTCCCTGTAATATTGCTTCCTGCAGGAGCTATAAGCTTGTTATTATAATAAAAATCCGAACCTAAAAGCATACTTACACTTTGTCCTGCACTAACAGAAGCTGAAGATAGAGGACTCGTAAGTGTTGCAGGAATAGAAGTTCCGGCCGGCACCATTACAACACTTCCCTGTAGGGGCTGGCTTGTGCTGTATTGCATTGGCTGCTGTACATAATTACTATTGTATACGGGCTGAACTTGAGGCTGTTCAAAAGAATAATTAGATGCTGCAAATACTGTATCAAAAGTGCATAAAGCCAGTAACATAACTATTGCCATTATTTTTTTGTTCATATAAAGTCCCCCTCCTATATAACATTTTATTATTAAACCCGATTTTGTCAATTGAAGACAACGGAAATTGGACTTTTTACTTATCATATTTTGACATTTTTCTTCAATAGTCACTATTTTACTATGACCTTTGCTGCATTTGTAGTTTTCTGCTTTCGCTTCAAATAAATAATAAGGCAGACTTTAGTCTACCCTACTATTCCATATTTGTTGGGTTTTCCCTAATCTACCGTTATTCAGAGGCTCGGGAAAGGGGAATTAAAACGTGAAAGGAATAATTTGTTCCGAGAGCCGAAGAATCTCTGTGGGTAGTGAGTAGTGAATAGGAATTGAGTTAATAAGTTAATAGGTTAATATAACCAGCTTGTAAGTATACTGCCAGTCATGCTGTCATTCAGAAGGAGCGATAGCGACTGATGAATCTCTTGGAGTAGTGAATAGTGATTAGTGGATTGAGTTAATAAGTTAACAAGAGAGAACCTTCGGGCGGGTGGGGTGTGAACTGCCAGGAGGGGATTTACTCCCGCCACCCTCTGGATGATAGTTTGTTTGAAGGTGATGAGGGGCTGCAGGTTGAGAGACGAGATTTCCCAACTCTCCCGTTATTCAGAGGCTCGGGAAAGGGGAATTAAAACGTGAAAGGAATAATTTGTCCCGAGAGCCGAAGAATCTCGTGAAAATATCACTTTTCAACATACCTGTCATGCTGAACAAGCCGGTGAATGTGAATTTTAAATATAAAGTTTTATATTAATCTGAGGCGCGTTTCAGCATCTTACCAGCTTGGAAGTAACAATTAAAACGTTGATAAGATTCTGACAGCTCGAAAATCAGGGTATAAGCTGTTGTTGGGTTTTACTCAACCTACGAATTTAAATTCCCCCAAGATTTTTGGTGCGATTCTGACTGCACATTGTAGTTTTTATAGTGTTGCGGTTGCTTCTTGAATTCATCCAGTAACAAATATTAAGAAATGTAAAATCGAATTTTTCAAGCTATACTTGAATAAGAGAGTTTTAACGAAAAATTTTTTCTCAAAAAATAGCAATTTTTAATTAAATAATTACTTAATTAATGTATAGGGAATAGTTAAGTTAAAAGAGGATTAAAATTATGAGAAAAACAAATTATTTAGCAACACTTTTATTAGTATTAAGTTTAGGTATTACTTCAACAGCATTTGCAGCAACCGCAGAAGATAATGAATTCTATTTAAACGAAATGTATCCGACATTTTCACTTGTCTTAACTTATGATGAGTATGTTGATTCAGAAATAGCCGGTGACAAAGTGATGGCAGTAGATTATGTAGCGGAAGCAGATATGCTTACAAATTACATGGAAGGCTATTCCTTCAATGAAAATGTAGTTGAGAATGAAAAGACAGATATAGCAACTGCCGGTGACTATTTAGCAGAAGCAGACATGCTTACAAATTATATGGAGGGATGTTCATTAAGTGACAGTGAAGAAAGCTTAAAACTTGCGGAAAAAACTCTGGTAGTAGACTATGTGGCAGAAGCAGATATGCTTGATAATTATATGATAGGCGGTAATACAGCTAATACAAATAATTCTGCACTTGATAAAATTGCCGGAATCTTAAATTTGAGCTTTTTAAAAAGATTGATATAATAATTGTTTTAATCAAAGAATAAAGTTTATTGAAAAATGCGCTGCAGATATTTCTGCAGCGCATTTTTCAATAAATGTACTGGTTATGTTGCAATTAAATATGAAATTTAGTATACTACATGTGTTAATTATTTAATTATTTAATGAATGAGAGGAAATTTTATGAAAAAGAACTTTTGGAAACGTTTTTTACCGTTAGCCTTAATTATGGTTTTATGCACTCCTGTATTTGCGACAAACTGGGTAAGAATTGGTAATGGTCATTATGTAGATTCCGACAGTGTAAGACCGGCTGCTGATTACGGAACTTATACAATGAGAACAAAATATATTTCAAGCGATGAACCTCTTGAAGAAATTAATGGCAAAGATATTTGGACAATAAAAACAGATTCTTTTGTTGATTGTCGTGCAAATTTTGCCAAAACGATTGCCTATACTGCTTATGATAAGAAAGATAGAGTTGTTGCGTCCGGAAAAAATATGTGGAAACATTGGCAGGAAATTCAACGTCCGGGGAGCAGGGCTCATGAAATTTATTCATATGTCTGTACAGATGCTTACCTGAATCGTCGTCCAGATTATGTAGATTTATGGTGGTATTAATTTGTTAATGAGGTTTTGAACTAATAGAGATTAGTGAAAAAGAGGTGCTATTTCTTCCAGCACCTCTTTCCTTATAATCATTGTTTTGCCAAATAGTCTTATATCAAATTATTCTGTTTAAACTTTTGTGCAATAGTTTCAATAGCCTGATACACTCTTCTTAAAAAAGGAGTATCCCCTTCTTTTTTGACTTTAATAAAGTGCTCGGCTTTAGAATTGTGTCCAAGGATTTGTATACTATCAAAATCTGAAGCATGCGGTACTAGAGTACATGGACTAATGTATACATTTAAATCTTTGTCTTTTAGATAGTTTTCCATTACACCTTTTGCTTGATGCAGCTGATCGCTATAAGGCTCCGGAACCAGCGATGACATTCTAACATGTTCTGCAGGTTTAGGATTTATTTTAAAGATTTTCATACTGTAACCTCTTTCGATATAGCATTTAAAGCTTTTATATTCAAAGGAATTAAATCTTTTTTCTTGGCTCCGAGAACTTTTTCAATTCCTTTTGCTAAGAATTCTTTTGATACAATGCTGCAAGCAGATGCTAAAACGCCTAAAGATACAACATTTGTAACTTTACTTGTACC
>CALUVK010000111.1 GCA_944324205.1 Candidatus Gastranaerophilales bacterium
TGAAGCGTGGTGTGCTTACAGGCAATTTTGCGAAAATTTTCTTACACTACTCGCTCTTATAGCAACGAGAGATATAAGGCTTAAAGGCTTGATTTTATCAAATATAAACGGAATTCCGCTTGACCTGACGGTAAAATTGCTTCCATTTAAATGCAGATTTAATCCGGGGTTAATAATGCATATTTATCTGCACAGCAAAATGCAGAATAAATATTCAGATAACAAGAAGAAGATTGAGGACGGTAAAATATCAAAAGAACAGTTAAAACTTTTTATTGATAATTTGTATAATACCGTTAACAGCATTAATCTGCCAAAGGAAAAGACAGAATGGAGTAATTATTATTCAGAAACAAACTATTCAAAAGAGAGTTTTGAAAATAAAAAGGAGTTAATAAAAGAGTTTACTTCAAATATAGCGCATGCGAAAGTAATTGATTTTGGAGCAAATACAGGTGTTTTTTCAAGATTATTTAAGGATAGTGAAGTTTATTCTCTTGATATTGATGAGATGGCAGTTGAATATAATTACAAGAAGGCTGTAGAAGATAGTGAAAACAATATTACACCGCTTGTTTATGATATTTCAAATCCTTCGCCCGCTGTCGGATTTGAAAACAGAGAGAGGCCGGATTTGCCCTCAAGATTAGGAGAGGCTGATTTAGTTCTTGCGCTTGCGCTTATGCACCACTTGAGGATAACTTCTAATATACCGTTTGAAAGACAGGCTGAATATTTTAAGAAATTCGGACGATATCTGGTTATAGAATACGTTTCAAAAACCGACTCAAAAGTAAGACAGATGCTGACGAACAGAGCTGATGTTTTTAATGATTATACAATAGAAGGTTTTGAGAAGGCTTTCAAAAAATCTTACAAAATCCTTAAAAAAACAGGGGTAAATATAGGGGATAAAAATGATGAAAGAATTCTGTATCTAATGGAGAGAGTATGATTAGTAAGAAAAAAAGTATATTGTATCTTACTATTTTACTGGAGCTGGTTGTTTTCTGCGGCGGCATAAATCTTTATAAACCGGAGATTTCAGGTATTTTAAAATACATTTGTTTAGCTGTAGAAATATTAGCGTTAGTTTTTATAGGGCTTCTTGTATGGAAATATAGCAAAACAAGTTCTAATCAGGATAGAGAGTTTACAGTTTGCGAAATTTTACTTTTTTCTCTGCTTGCTAATTATAAACTTATTTATATTTATGCAAATAATATTTTAGAAATTCCGTTTTACTTATTTTTCAGTATAATTTCAGCTTTTATTATTCTGTTTTTACTGATTGAAAAGTTAATTCATTTGTTATTTCGGAATGATACTTACAGTATGTATTTTGCCGTAATTATTACTTTTTTACTCCATTTTACGATATTCTCGAGCAAAAGGGTATTTTTTTCAAACTTAATCATATTAGATTATGGAATGTTTATTGCATTTATTTTGATGATTTATTTTTCGGTGTATGTAATAAATATCACAAAAGTTTTATTTTTCTTTAAGAGACTTATTATAATATTACTGATTATGCTCTTTTTTACACCGGCTTTTGAGTCTCTTGGTTATTATTCAGCAATGGCAATCCTGCCCGGCAGGATTAAAATCAGCCCGAAGAAAGAATGCAAACGTGACATTTACTTTATTTTACTTGACATGTATGCAGGAAGTAACACCTTAAAATCCCTCGGTTATGATAATACTTCTTTTTATAAGTCATTAGAAAAGAAAGGATTCAAGGTTTATGAAAATTTCACCAGTAATTATAACAAAACAATTTTCACTATACCTTCAATATTAAATTGTGATTATTTAGAAAATATCCCTCCGGTTTCTTCATCTGAAGCAATTGATAAAAGTATTATGTTTTATCTTGCAAGAAAAACCGGCTATAAAATTTGTTATTTGAATTCCTGGCCGCTAAGTTTTAAATTAAATCCGGATTATTATTATGAATTATACGTAGACAATAAATCTTCAAATAGAAATATTATTACAGCGTTTTTCCAGAATTCGGCGTTTGAGAATTTTATAAAAAAATACTTTTTAGACAATCTCAATTCTAATGACAAAACAAAAGAACAGTTTATTTCTGATGTCATCAATGTACAAGATAAGAAATTTGTTTTTTTACACCTTTTAATGCCCCACTGGCCGTATATGTGTGATGAAAACGGAGAAAAACTTTCGAGTGGAACTGATGATTTGTCTATAAGAAATGCTAATGGTCGTATAGTGGAATTGAATACGAAATCTTATATTGCTTATCTAAAATTTACTAATAAATATGTAGAAAATATAATAGATAAGATTTTAAAAACTTCTCCTGCTAAACCAATTATCGTTATATTCGGTGACCATGGAGTAAGAAAAAGATATTATATAAATAATGAAGAGTTCTATATGGATGATTTGCAGAAGGATAAAAATTATCTATATTCGCACTTTAATACTATATTAGCATATTATTATCCGGAGAATGAAAAACCGGCTGAAACAATGACACTGGTAAACTTTTTCAGGATGTTTGCAAATTCAGTCTTTGGAACTGATTTTAAGCAAAAAGAAAATAAAAAATTTTATGCATACTATGATCATCCGGGCTCAATAAGCAAGCAGAGAGGATTTTGGGTGCATTAATTGCTTAATAAATAGTAATACTCAATATTTAAAACATTCTTTATCATGATCATCAACAATTCCAATTGCTTGTAGATATGAGTAAATTATAATAGAACCTACATACTTCATTCCTCGCTTTTTTAAGTCTTTTGAAATTTTATCAGATAAAGGAGTGCTTGCTGGTAACTCTTTATTTTGCCTTTTTATAATTTTATTATTTGTGAATCCCCAGATATAATTTGAAAATGAGCCAAATTCTTTTTGTATTTCCATAAAAATTTTAGCATTGTTGATAGCAGCTTCTATTTTTCCTTTACTTCTGATTATTTTTTCATTCATAAGAAGTTCTTTCATTTTTGTTTCATTGTATTTTGCAATTTTTCTATAATCAAATTGGTCAAAAGCTTCCCTAAAAGCGTCTCTTTTTTTTAAGACCGTAATCCAAGACAATCCAGCCTGAAAACCTTCTAAAATAAGGAGCTCAAAAAGTTCACCATCATTATATTTAGGTACACCCCACTCTTCATCATGGTATTTTATGTAAATTGCAGATTTTTCATCAACCCAAAAACATCTTTTCATAAAATTAATTCTCCTTAAAAAATTACTAAAATATTATCTAATATAATATCACATATTTTAAAGACAAAGTTTATATTATTTATAATGTTATTTAATACAATTGGGAAGCTTTTCTTATAAAAAGTCTAATTTTGTTCGCTACAAATTACTTAAAACTTGATTATTTTTATTGGATGTATTAGAATACCAATAATGAAACGAGGATAGAGGGTATAGTTTATATGAAAAAAGCGTTAATGATAGTTTCAGTGCTTGTTATAGCAGTGATTTCTACAGCTTGTATTAATAATATTGCGGTACAGGAGCTTAATAACAAAGCTGCAGAATTTATGCAGAAGGGTGATTACGAGTCTGCAATGAACAGACTGCAGGCAAGTCTTGATTTAGATGCAACTATGTATGAAACATATTACAATCTCGGAGTTGCTGCAATTAACGCTAAAAAATATGAAAAAGCAATAGAAGCTCTTGAAGGCGGTATTAAGATTAAGCCCGATTATGCAGAGTTTTATTATTCTTTAGGAGTCGCTCAATCTGACTTAGCTGATGAAATCAATGATGAAGCAGCACAAAAACTTCAAGATGATACAACACAAGCTCAAGATATTAATGAACAAAACGTAGTTATGGAAGCCGATAAAAGAACCGACGCTGTTGAAGCAAAAAATAAGGCAAAAGAGCTTAAAAAATCAGCAGTCGAAAATTTGAATAAGTATCTTGAGATGAAACCTCAAACTGATGATAAAGAGACAATAGAAGCTCTTATTAAAGAATGCGAAGATTTTATAAACAGTGAAAACAGCTTACCTAAGGCAGAAGAATAAATGTTTACATCGCCTTCTCAAATAATATGTACAATTTTTGGAGTAAATATATACTATTACGGCGTTATTATGGCAATTGCAATAACCGTCGGCACTTTGTTTTCTGATTGGGCCGGAACAAAGTTTTTTTGCTTAAAAAGAGAAACCATAATAGATATGGCGCCGTATTTTATAATATTTGGGATAATCGGAGCACGACTTTATTATTGTGCTTTAAATTATGATTTTTATCTTAGATTTCCTACAGAAATCCTTGCTATAAGGCATGGAGGAATTTCTATTCACGGCGCTATGCTTGGCGGTTTGTTCGGCTTATGGCTATTTTCAAACAGACGCAGGATTAGACTTTCCAAGTTATGTGATGTTTCGGTTGTAGGTCTTTCTCTTGCGCAAACAATAGGCAGATGGGGAAACTTTTTTAATTCAGAAGCCTTTGGCGGACCTACTAATTTACCTTGGAAACTCTACATTGCACCGCAATATCGTCCGATACCTTATCAGGATTATCAATATTTTCATCCGGCTTTTTTGTATGAAAGTATTTTGGATTTAATAATATTCGGAATTTTATTTTATTTTGTAAAAACAAATAAATTTTCAAGAGAAGGAGATTTGACGCTAATATATTTGATACTTTATTCTATAGTGAGAATTATCGTAGAATGTATTCGCTTAGACAGTGTTAAATATATTTTGGGGCTTCCTGTTGCAATATTTGTGTCCATATGTATAATAATTGTATCAATAATAGTTCTAGTAAAGAGAAGGGGTTTAATATGAAATTAAAAAAAATTATTACATTTTCCGCAATTTTTGCTGTAATTTCCATGGCATCTGTTTTTGCAGCGCCACAGCCTCAGAAAATCGCAGTTGTTGATATTCAAAAAGTTGTAGCAGCTTCTTCTCAAGTTAAAGCACTGAAGAAAACTCAGGAAGCTAGAAATAAAGAATTAACCAATTTTATAAAAAATGCACAGGCTGATGTAAATAAACAAACTGATGCTAAGAAGAAAAAATCTCTGGCGCAATCTTATGAAAAACAGTTAGCTTCTAAAAGAGAAGCTTATGCCAAAGATTATGCCGCAAAACTTAAAGCTGCAGATGCTGATATAACAGCTCAGATTAGTAAAAAAGCAACAGAGCTTGGTTATACAATGGTATTACCTAAATCAGGTGTAATCTGCGGAGGTGACGATATTACTGCAACAGTATTAAAGGTTATAAAATAAGAACGATGAAAGCAGTATTATTTTACGGGCCGCAAAATATCAGATATGAAGATACTATGATAAAACCTTTAGCAAAAGGTGAGATTTTAGTTAAGATAGAAGCGGCTCTTACTTGCGGAACTGATGTAAAAACCTATAGGCGCGGACATCCGGTTTTAATAAAACAAATACCATCCGGCTTCGGGCACGAATTCTCCGGAGTAGTTGCAAAAGTTGCAGATGATGTAAAAAATGTAAAAGTCGGGGATAGAGTCGTGTGTGCTAATTCTGCGCCTTGCGGTGAGTGTTTTTACTGTAAGCGAGGTGAGTATAATCTTTGCGAAAATCTGGATTTATTAAACGGAGCGTATGCAGAGTATATTGTTGTACCGGAGAGAATTGTAAGAAAAAATAC
>CALUVK010000112.1 GCA_944324205.1 Candidatus Gastranaerophilales bacterium
ACGAAGTTCTTTTACCATTGTAGCTGTAATATTCATTTTAATTCTCCTTCTCTTTTTTATGAGTGAGGAGTGAATAGTGAATAGTGAATAGATATTATTTTTCACTACTTCTATAACACAACTCAAGCTTTCAACTTTAGCAACTGATGAATAGTTCTAATCACTATTCACCAATCACTATTCACTAAATATTTATACTGTTGCAGGTTCTTCTACACCTGCGTCAGCGGCTGTAATTGCTTCGATTTTACCTTTAGAACCGGCATTGTTTTCTCTTAACTGTTTGCCTTCTAAAACGGCATCAGCTAATTTTGAAGCGATTAACTTGATTGAACGGATAGCATCATCGTTACCGGGGATAATATAGTTGATACCGTCCGGATCTGCGTTTGTGTCAGCCAAGCAGATTACAGGAATATTCAATTTGTTAGCTTCCTTAATAGCAATATCTTCTTTAGCCTGATCGACTACAAAAATAATATCAGGAAGTCCTCTCATTTCCTTAATACCGCCTAAAGTCTTGCTCAATTTAGCAAGCTGTCTGTTTAGTTGAGCCTGTTCTTTTTTCGGTAATTTTTCAGCGTGGCCTGAATTAATGAAATCTTCTAATTCTCTCAGTTTATTAACTCTGCCTCTGATTGTTTCGAAGTTAGTAAGCATACCGCCTAACCATCTTCTGTTGATATAGTATGCTCCGGCTCTTGTTGCTTCTTCTGCAACAACTTCAGCTGCCTGTTTTTTAGTACCGACAAAAAGAACATTTCTTCCTTTTGCAGCGTATTCTCTTACAACATCATAAGCAGCGTCTAATAATGTTGTAGTTTTTCTTAAATCAAGAATGTAAATCCCGTTTCTTGCTCCGTAAATATACGGTTTCATTTTAGGGTTCCAGTGTTGTGTCTGGTGTCCGAAGTGTACACCTGCTTCTAAAAGTTCAATAAGTGATGCTGTTGACATCTTTGAGTCTCCTTTTTTTACTTAGTTTACTACGGGCTATATAGTTTCATCTATAGGGATAGATATTAAAAAATTTAATTGAGCTATTTATAGACTAGGGTTATACCTATCAAACTATATAACCAAATACATAGTAGTATAAACATATTTTTCAGACAAGTAAATATCTAAGACTTGTTACAAATATTAAATATATATTTGGATTTGTGTGTTTTAATTCGGTATTCTTTATATACGATATAGTGCTTTACAAGCATTTCATTCATGTTATTATGTTTTTATGGGAAAATTTTTACATTCAAAACTCCATCATATGCATTGCGACCCGAAAGGGCCCGGAGTTTTGTCTGCTCTTAATTAACTCCTTTACCCCTCGGCTCTTTCGGGATATTCAAGAGAGAATAAAGAGTACGATTTATACAAGGAGAATTTTAATTAATGTCATTAGTAAACATAATATCTGCAATAGGGAATAATTCCAGTATATACCCTTTAATTGTAAGGGATTGTGGTATTGAAGTTCCGTCAAAAGTTTTATTGACATATCGCCAAAATCTTAAAGATTCAAAACAAATGGCATATAATGCAACAAGAGAAAGGCTGATTGACGAATACGGAACATCTTTGATATGGCTTGGTGGAATTCCTGCTATGAATAAAATTTGTGATTGGGGCATAAATAAAATAGGATATAATCCTAAAATCAATTTAAATTTATTAAATGAGAATTCAAAGCAAGGATTAAAATCTAATATTGATAAATTTAAAAATTTTGCTCCTAATGAAGTAAAAGAACTGGAAAAAGTTCTGAAAAACAAGTCGTTTTATCAAAAACTGCTAGCAGGGAAATTTATATTATCAACAGCTATACCAATTCTGATAATGGGGTATTTATTGCCCAAATTTAATTTTGCGTTAACTGACAAAATTAGAAAAAAACAAGAGTCTCAAAAAGAAGAGTTTATGATATTGCAAAAGGCTATAATACCAAAAGAACAAAAGGATGAAATTTCATTTAAGGGTGTTACTTCTTCTTTAGCTAATATGTCTACTGTTCATAAGATGGCTGTAACTGACGGAGGTTTGACAATTGGCAGGGTTGGTACTGCAAGAAACAAATATGAAAAAATGGAAATGGGTTTTAAAATGTCAATGATGATGTTTTTAAATTTTATTGCGCCAATATGGATTGCAAAAGGATTAGACGCCTTTTCTAATAAGTGTTTTAAAATAAATGTAAATTTGGATCCTGATTTATTAAATGACAAAGATTTTATAAAGGCGATAAAAGAGGATAAATTGGAGTTGCCAAAAAATGATTTATTTGAATATTTAGACAAGAAATCTGATACAAAATTTTCAAAGCTGTCGGAAAAATATTGTGGTATAAAATACTTGAAAAATAGAATAAGAGATCCCAGAGAGTTTGTTGACGAAGTTCGTGTTATGAAATTTAAAGAAGAAATTGAAAATTTTGCAAAGCAAGCAAGAATGAGTGGTGATGTAGAAAAATATAGTAGGAAAGCTCTAAAAGTAAAGTCTATAAATATATTGGCGAATGTTGGAATAAGCAGTTTTTTGTTGGCAGCAGCACTACCCAAATTAACATTCATGCTTAGAAAGAAAGTTACAGGTTCTGACGCTGAACCTGGGCTTATTAAAACTTAAAAATTAAGAATGAGAGGTTTTCCCGCGAAGTTGACCGCAGGCTGCATCAATATCTGCACCGCGCTCTAGTCTTATAGTTACTTTTTTACCTGAATGCTCAAGCAGATATTTGAATTTCATTATATCGCTGCTTGAAGGCTTTTTGTAATCATTTTCTATTACCGAATTATATGGAATCAGATTAATATTGCATTTCATATCTTTCAAGAAATACGCAAGTTCTTTTGCTACTGATGTTGTATCATTAAACCCGTGAATTAAAATATATTCAATTGTAATTCTGCGTCCGGTTTTTTCTATATAGTTTTTTAATGCTTTCTTTAAATCAGGAAGCGGATACCTGTTTTCTATTGGCATAATTGTTTTTCTAAGCTCGTGTCCGGGGGCGTGAAGTGATATTGCAAGTGTAGATTGAAGATTTAATTCTGCGAGCTTTTCAATTCCGGGAATTATTCCGCTCGTAGATATCGTAATTCTTCTAGCTCCTATTTGAAAATCATTATTAAATATCTCAAGTGCTTTTAATACATTATCGAGATTGAGCATTGGCTCTCCCTGTCCCATAAATACAATATTTGTAATTTTTAATCCCGTGTCTCTCTGAATTGTAAGTACCTGCTCTATTATTTCTTTATAACTGAGATTTCGTCTAAAACCTCCTTTTGCTGTAGCGCAAAAAGAACAGTTAACAGCGCATCCTACTTGCGAACTTACGCATGCAGTTAAATTAGCCCGATTATCAAACCTCATGAGGACTGTTTCAACACATTCTCCATCAGGATATTCTACAAGATATTTTATTGTACCATCTTTGCTGACTTGTTTAACTTTTATTTTTGTATCGCAAACGATAGCTATTTCTTTCAGTTTTTCCCTAAAATCTTTTGAAAGATTGGTCATTTCATCTATTGATGAAACTGATTTAGAATAAATCCAGCTGTGAATTTGCTTTGCTCTAAACTTTGTAGCTTTCAGCTCATTCATTAAGCCTTCCAATTCCTCAAGCTTCATTCCTGAAAGTATTATCATTGCAGCTTACTCCTGTAAAACTCAATTATATCGGTTTTAGCTTTTAGAAGCATTGCTTCATGTGCAATCTCTTGCTTCCATTCATTGTATGAACAGGCTGAAGGTAAAAGCTTTAAAGGATTATGCGGGAAATCTTTGCAAACCGAAGGGCGGTTTTCATAATCTGAACATAAATTTCCTTCAAGCTTCGGGCAATAATAGTAATATATTTTTTCATCTTCAACAAGTTTGTTTAAAAGTTCAAAGTACTCTGGATTTGCAGCTTTTGCAGCTTCCTCTGTCTTATATGGAACAAAAACCGAAATAAAATCTTTAGAGAACTTATCTCCCCTCATTGCCCGTTGTTTAAGCTGTTCATATGAATACTGGCTTGTTGCAAGTTTGCAGCAGGCTGCACATTTTGAACACGAATAATTATTTCTCTTTTCCATTATATTTTTATATATGACTTTTAATTTCTGTTTATAATCACCGGCTAAAAATGTTAAAATTTTTAGCTGCCAATCTCTGTAAGGACAATTGGAGGGATATGGTGCAAACATATCTTTTTTCTCTATTTTGCAGTCCTTTACCTGACACTTATCACATGGGTTCTCTGGCTTAAAAGCGTTGACTTCACGTCTTATACTTTCAGCTGCTTCAATAAAAATTTCTTCATAATTATTTTTTAAATTATCGTATTGAGAATTCAAAGAATTATCACTTTTATTATTTGCCTGATCCGAGAAAAAATTATCCATATAAAAGATAGTAGCACAAATTGCCTGATGGAGCAATGATAAACGAATTTAAGCCGATAAAATAAATAAGAGTAAAAGAAAGGACTATTTTATGTCAACAGAAAAATTACAATTATACAAATGTCCAATTTGCGGCAATCTTGTTCAGGTAATTTTGCCCGGCGCCGGCGAACTTGTATGCTGCGGTGAACCTATGAAACTTCTTGAGATACAGCATGATACATCAGAAATCGGTGAAAAACATGCTCCCAAAATGGATTTTAGAGAAAACAAAAAATTTGTTCAGGTAATAAGCCATCCAATGCAGTTAGAACATTATATTCAGTTTATTGAAGTCTATACAAAAGATAAGAATGAATTACATTTAAAATACTTCAAACCAAATGATGTCCCTGAATTTGATATATCGTACCTGAAAGATGATATAGAAGCTGTAGAGCATTGTAACATTCACGGTTTATGGGGGGAAGATAAAAATGATTAGTGACAATATTAATAATATAATTAACGAACAAATTAACAAAGAGTTTTATTCAGGTTACTTGTATCTTTCAATGTCTGCACATTTAAAAGAACTTGGGCTGTTTGGATTTGCCAAATGGACAAGACTACAGGCAAAAGAAGAAGTCGAACATGGACTTAAGCTGTTTGATTATTTGATAGAAAGAAATAGTTTTGTAACTCTTAAGCAGATTAAAACTCCGGAATTTGAGTTCAACGGTATTCTATCTATATTTAATGCGATTTACGAACATGAAAAATGTATAACATCATCTGTTATGAAAGTTGCAAAAGCTGCGGAAGATGAGTGTGACAGAACAACGTTATCTTTTATCGATTGGTTTATCAATGAGCAGATTGAAGAAGAACAGAATGTTAAAAATATAATAAAGCGTCTCGAACTATTTGGAGATGACAAAACTTCTTTATACCTTATGGATAAAGAATTAGGAGAACGTTCTTAATTGTTAATTTTGTTTTTTTACAAAATTAACAGCATCTTCTTTAGTTGAAACATCACCATCTAATTGTGCTTCGTGTAATTTTTTTATAATCTCTCCAAGCTTTGGGGATTGTTTAATGTTTAATAGGGACATTATATCATTTCCATCCAGAAGTTTGGGGAGAGGTTTTAATGTAGCTTTTTTTTCGAGATAAAATTCTAAAAGCTTATTGAGGCCGTTTATATTATTTTGAACCATTTCTTCTGATACTGCCAGCCCTCTTGCTGAAAGCCGGTCGGCTTTCGCTAAAATTATA
>CALUVK010000113.1 GCA_944324205.1 Candidatus Gastranaerophilales bacterium
GTTATTACCTGCGGATTTTATGATATTATCTTGACATTGAATTATTGGAAAACTCTTAAAGAGAATTTTGGCTATAAAGTTTCACCTTTCTGGAGAGGTGTATTTTGCGTATTTACGAATTTTAGCTTGTTTCCAATATTTGCAAAATATTTTGAGAATTTAAACCTAAAACCGAGTTCTGCTACGGGACTCGCTGTATTGTATTTGTTATGCACCTGGATTAATAACAAAATTAGTTTTAGAACAGCTTTGCAGAGTGACGTAAACATAGTAATGGAGAGCATTACCTGGGTATTATGCCTTGTGTCGGCATTGATATTTGCATTTATTCAAAATAAGATTAATAAAATCAATGAAGTGTATTATCCTAATGCCCCTAAAAATCCCTGGAAAGTTTCTAATATCATATGGATTTTGATTTGTATTGTTTTTTGGGTATTAGCATATTTACCTGCATAATGATTAATTGTGAATTGATATTTGTTCGAGCCAAAATAATTATTTGCCATATTGTAATTATTATAAAAGCAAGTAATTATTTTCGATATTTTGAATAAATGTTTTTTTGTATGATTTCGGAATATCAATATAGACGTATTCCGTTTTCTTCTTTAATCCGCAGAGTCCGATTACTGAATCATGCTTGAAGAAATTTTTCAAAAATTGCATATTTAAATCCTTTCTTTTGTATGGTATAATGACATTAATCATTTAAGGATTTATTTAGATTAGTCAATTATAAGGAGTATATTATGGCAAAAGTTACAAAAGAAATGGGGATTATGGATATAGTACAGCAGCATCCGGAAGCTATTGCTGTTTTTCAAAAGTACGGCATGGGATGTATCGGATGTGCGGCTGCTCATTTTGAAAATTTAGAAGCAGGAGCTAAGGTTCACGGCTTTGACGCTGACGAGATGGTTGCTGAAATCAATTCTGTTATAGGTGAAGAATAATGCCTTTGTGGGAGCTTTTATGTGTAGTCGGAGTCGGATTTGTTATTTTAGAAATCTTTACTCCCAGCATGTTCTTCTTAAATTTTGCTCTGGCTTCGTTTATAACTGCTTTGGCATCTGTTTATATTGCAAATAAATTTGCGCTTGTTTTGATATTCTTTGTATTATCATTTCTATCGTTTGCGTTTTTGCGTCCGATAATTATGAAGAAAAATACAAAAGAGACAAAGACAGGGATTGAAGATAAATATATTGGCAGAGCCGCAAAAGTTGTTGAAGAAGTTTCTGAATACAAGGGCGTAATTTCTATTTATGATGAGAGGTGGGAAGCAAGAAGCGAAGATAAATCGGTTATTCCCGCGGGGGCTGAAGTAAAAATAATAAGAAACGAAAGTTTAATAATGTATGTTACAAAATTAGAAAATTAAGGGAGAGTTTATGTTTACTTTATCAATTATTTTGATTGTTTTAGCATTGGTCTTTGTTGCTAAAGGTGTTATTATCGTACAGCAGGCAGAAGTTGTAATTGTTGAAAGATTGGGTAAGTTCGACAGAGTTTTGCAATCAGGTTTTAATTTTATTATACCTGTAATCGAAGCTCCGAGAGCTATTGATTGGAAAGTTACCCAGAAAGGTTTTGACGGAACAACTTATTCAATTATTCAAAAGAGAACCAAGATTGATTTAAGAGAAGCTGTTTACGATTTCCCGAGACAAAACGTAATTACAAAAGATAATGTTTCAATAAGTATTAATGCACTTTTGTATTTCCAGATTGTAGATCCTAAGTCTGCAGTTTATGAAATACAGAATCTTCCGGATGCAATTGAAAAATTGACACAGACAAACTTGAGAAACCTTGTAGGCCAAATGGATTTGGATGAGAGCTTGGTTTCACGCGATAAAATTAATCATGAACTTCGTGCGAGATTGGATGAAGCTACAAATAAATGGGGCGTCAAAGTTAACAGAGTTGAATTGCAGGATATTATGCCTCCTACTGATATTCAGTCTGCTATGGAAAAACAGATGAAGGCGGAAAGAGACAGACGTGCAGCTATTTTAGAGGCTGAAGGTTTAAAGAAATCCGCAGTACTTAAAGCCGAAGGGGAAAAGGAAGCTGCAATTAACCGTGCAGAAGGTGAAAAACAGGCTAATATTTTAAGGGCGGAAGGTGTTGCGCAGGCAAGAATTCTTGAAGCTGATGGTGAAAAAGAAGCTATTCAGAGAATTATAGGCGCTTTAGCCGACAAAGGACAGCCGGACAAGTACTTGATAGCAATGAAATATCTGGAGACAATGAAAACCATAACAAGCGGTAAGGACAATAAAATTGTTTACATGCCGTATGAAGCTACAGGTATTCTAAGTTCTGTTGACGGTATTAAGCAAATGTTTGATTCAAATAAGTAATACTTGTAAAAACCGTAAGTTTTATGGTATGATTAACAGACAAAGAATAGTTACAAGTAATGAAAGGAGCTTATCCTATGTCTAAATTGAAAATAATGTTATTAATGATGGCATTGTCTGCAACGTCAGTTTTTGCATACAATTTTGATAAAACCTTGCCTCTTCCGGGGAAAACTATTACGGATTCAAAACTTCAGGCAGAAGCTATGATGCCGATTTATTATTACTCTCTTAGAGTGGCAGAGCCGGGATGTCAGGATTTTAAGATTGCAAATACAGAAGTAAGTAAAGCAAAAGCTAATAATACATGGAATGAAATTTGGACAGTAAAAGCTTGCAAAACAACTGCAAGAATTCCGATTATTTTTACTCAGGATGCTGAAGGAACATACTATTCAATAGATTATATGAATGTAAAAGTTGCCAAATAGTCGAGAAATAATTTAATAAAAAAAACGTACTTTTTAAAGTACGTTTTTTTTATTAAATAGTTGATTGTATTAATTTTTTTGCAATTTCAATTGCATTTTGCTGGGTTGTTTTATTTTCCCAGAAATCTGGTGAAGTTATGTAGGGTTTTATAATTTTTCTTGCCCAGGAACCAATTGCAATTCCCCAGTAATTTATGCCGCAAAGTCTTGCAAGTTCAGCTGTCTTAGAGTTGGTTCCGCCTGATAAAACAATATGAACAGGTAAGTTTGCATTTTGTATTATTTCTGCCATAGCGACAGATTGCAAAGTCGTTTTATAACTATCATCAGCTCCGCTCATTGGGATTCCATCCGCTTGTACGATTGTAGTATATGGTTTTCTGTGTGCTATCATACCCCTTATTCGTTCTAAAACTTCTTTGTTGCCAAAATATTCTCTATCTATGCAAATAGATGCTAACCGGGGATTACATTCGTTAATTATATTCCATTTATAATCTAAATCCTTTTTGTCATGTCCCATGATATGAAGTTCAAGAATCTCTACACCATTGGCTACCATGTATGGAAGAATTTCTTTTACATTGACATCTTTTTCGTACATTGTAATAGCCCCTGTTGGACATTTCTTAGCACATGTTCCACAGCCGATACATCTCTTTTCATTTATAATTATAGAAGAAAATATAGCATCGTTAGGACAATTCCTGTAACAATTTCCACATTTTATGCAAACGCTATCTCGTATGTTAGCTTTTGTTATATGTGGATCACCTTTTATTCCTACACTTACACAAAAATGACAGTTTTCAACTCCAGCTTCTTTTACAGCACTTTTTGCAGATAATAGAATTTCTTTGCGTGCAGAGATATCAAAATAAGTACAGCCAGCTTTAGCATAAATATATACAAGTCTTTTTACGCTTTCAGAATCTTCATTACCAGCTCCACATACAAGTTTAAACATGTTAAAATCCTATTGCGTTGTTAAAAATTTTCTTTTTTACAGCTTTTTTTGCTGTTGTTTGTGTATCAATAGTTATTTCAGGGGTTTCAATAACTTGTCCGGCCCTTTGTAACATGTTATTTTGCTGGAAAGTTTTATCAACATTATTGAAGGATTTTAAGCTATCAAGTTTGTTTTGAAGTTCTTCATTTTCGTTATTTAAAATTATTGTCTGTCGGCTTAGATCATTAAGTTTCATTTCACAGGAGATGACAAAATAGTAGCTTATAACAACTACGCCTATAAGCAAGCTTAATATAACACATAACATTTTATTAACCCTTTTTATAGCCATGTCCTTAACTAGATTCTCCTTTGGAAAGTACCCTTCTATTATACTATTAACAGCTAAATTTTGAACAGATTTATCAACAAAAGACTTTCTCTTTTCAGTCTCAGTTTTTATATATTCTTTTTTAGTTTCTCTTGATAATTTTTTTATAAAACTATCTAAATTATTATTTTCTCTCTTGTTGTTGATTTTTAAAGCCGAAACCAATATTTATTACTCCTTACCCCAGATGAAATCCATACTTTAATTACACTATCTTTCGTGCCACTCTTAACTTAGCGCTACGTGACGGCGGATTTTCTTTTATCTCCTCATCGCTAGCCGAGATAGGTTTTTTATTTACCAGCTCTATTCTCGGTGGTGGGCATTTGCAAATTATATCATTGCATCTGCACTTTGCGCTCTCATACTTGAAGATCTTCTTAACTATCCTATCCTCTAAAGAATGAAAACTTATTACTGCAATTATACCACCAACATCGAGTAAATCCAATATATCATTAAGAACAATTTTTACATTTTTTAACTCATTATTTACTTCTATACGAACAGCTTGAAACACTCTTGTAGCAGGGTGTATATGAGACTTAATATGAGGAGTCGCTTCGACAATAAGATCAGCCAATTCTTTTGTTGTTCTAACTGGTTTAATTTTTCTAATTTCAATAATTTTTTTTGCAATACGTTTTGAAAATCTTTCTTCGCCATATTCACTAAATATTCTCACTAAATCGTCTTCTGAATAAGTATTTATTACGTCATATGCAGAAAAATCACTGTCCATGTTAAATCTCATATCTAATGGTGCATCTTTAGAAAATGAAAAGCCTCTTTCTGCTGTTGTTAGCTGATGATATGAGGCGCCTAAATCAAGAAGTGCGCCGCCTGATATTTTTTTGATTCCTAATTTTGCTAATTCAGTTTTTATATTTGTATATGAAGATTTTATAATTGTTAAGTTTTTGTAATCTTTTAAACGCTCTTGTGCATGGTTAATTGCATCTTGGTCAATATCGAACGCAATAAGTTTTCCATTTTGGCCAATACGTTTTAATATTAATTCACTGTGTCCCCCGCCGCCCAGTGTGCAGTCAATATATAATTTACCTTCATTACATTCTAACGCATTTACCGCTTCTTGTAACATAACAGTATAGTGTTTAAAATCGTCCATTTTGTTCCTTTTATATTTTTATTTTTTTAATATAAGATTTATTCCTGCTGAAAAATAATTTTTTAATTCAATAAAACTTTTTATAGAAAACAATGTTTTAAGAACAAATTTGGGTCTTAAATAAAAACGTTTTACAGCTTGTTTATGGAGTTCAAAAATCCGCTCCCTGCTTAATTCGTGTGATTTTACAACCGGCTGGTAATAAGCGTTTCTAAAATCTAAATTTCCTTCCACAAGCTTGTTTACCATTGCATAAGCAAAATACTTTGTACCCGGAAGCGGAGTTGCAGTATAAAAACTTATGAAATTGCTGTCAAGCTCAATTGCAAACTTTACAGTCTCTTCTACAGTTTCCTCTGTTTCCCACGGAAGCCCTAT
>CALUVK010000114.1 GCA_944324205.1 Candidatus Gastranaerophilales bacterium
ACAAGAACTTCTCCGAGGTTATAATAAAAATCCTCCTGCGGAGAGATTGCAAGCGCTTTTTTATAAGCAGCTTCCGCTTTTTGAAAATCCTTTAACTTTTCATATACTATTCCCAAATTATAATAAAGTTCGGCATCATCAGGGAAATACCTGATTAAATACCTCAAATTTCCCTCTGCCTCCTCGTTAAAACCCTGATTTACAAGCAAAATTGAGAGTTCACGCCTTGCCTGAAAATTAGAAGGATCCTCTTTCAAAATATCTTGAAGCGATTCAATTTTATCATCCATACAACAATTATATCAAAGTCTTATATATACAACAAGCAAAAGAAATATTAGTACAATTTACAGATATAAATTTTCCACTAAACGTATGATTGATAAAGAACATTCTTTTTATATATAATTAATGTGTGTATTGGGAGAGGTTTTTGAATGAATAGACGTTGGTACGATTCAAATGAACATACTGAAAAAGCTTTATCATTACTTAAAAATATGGATGAAGAAAGGCGTAGAGCTTTATCAAAAGATTTAACCAGTTTTGTCCGACAAATTAAAGAACTACATGAAGATGATGAAGAACAAGATGTAAGTATTGGAATCGAACGTGTTCTAGGTCTTTATAAAATTTCTAATGCAAGAAGATGGTATGATAAAGTCAGCATTCTTTCTTATGCATTAAAAACAATGTCAACTCTTCCAAAAGAAGATTTTTATAATATTATGGAAGGCTTATCAACATCACTTACATCTTCTTCAATTTCTGCTTAACAGAGATGTTATAATATCGATTTTTGAAATATCCATTCCATGTCCTCCACTATCAGGGAGATAAAGTCCGTTAAGATTTTTACAATTTAAGGCCAAATTCTTTGATGAAGAATAATTCAATATACTATCGTTTTTTGCATGAATTATATCAGTTGGAACATTTATTTTTTTTATAAAATAATCTGTACGAACAGTTTTATTCAAAGAATTCATTAAAAATCCAAAATGCTTAAATAAATATGTTGTAAACTTAGAAGAATTCCTACCAGATGCTATATTATAATTAACAGATCTGTTTCTGAGCGATTCCAATGGACATACTAATATCATACGCCCTATATCATTATTTTTTTGTACAAGCTGTGTAGCAATAAATCCTCCAAGACTATGCCCCATAACATAAATATCTTTAGGGTTAACCTTCTTCTTTTCCGTTAAATATTTTAAAGCAGCATCTGTATCATTATCTAAAGACATTGCTGAAATTATAGAAGGCGGATTCTTTCCAAAACCGCTATACTCAGGAGCGAAGACTGCAAATGATGTTTTATTAATAACTTCTTTATACAGCGATTGTAAATTTGAAATATTTTGGCCTGCGCCATGCAAGACCATTAAATATTTTTTTCTATTATCTTTATTTATATCCCAAGCATAACTTTTTCCAACTGAAACTTCATGCGTGTATGGCATAAGCTCCGGACTTAGCTCCTGAAATCTTAACCTTGATATTAATAATGAACGCTCAAAAAACTTATTCATATGCAATTTTAAAGGATTAAAATTCCTAATAGAGAGTTTTGCACCCGGTTTATATGCGAAAGATGTAAAATTAACCGCCGTGTTATTGCGATTTTGATGATATATATTGAAACCTGTATTTAATGATTGAATCTTCATACAAACTAAGTATAAGAAAAAGACTATTTTTATTCAAGAAAATATGTTTACACTCCCTTAACTCCTTTACATTTAAGCTAGTTTATACTAAAATTCTGGTGTAAAAGCTAAACATAAACAGGACATGTGAAGAGATTGCACTATTCTGTATAAAAGAATAAGGAGAATGAATTATGTCAAGAAAACCAATTATTGCAGGAAACTGGAAAATGAACTTACTTCAAGACGAAGCAAAAGCTTTATTTGAAGGAATAGAAAAATTTACAAAAGATTTTACAGCACCTCAATTGCCAACAATTGTAATTGCACCCGTATTTACTTCTTTAAATGTTGTACATACAGTAAAATGCAATTGCGGTTGCGGTGGTGATAAAATTGCTATTGCAGGACAAAACTGCCACTGGGAAAAATCAGGTGCTTTTACAGGTGAAATTTCTGTAGAAATGCTTAAAGATGCTGGCTGCTCTTATGTAATCATCGGACACAGTGAAAGAAGACAATATTTTTCTGAAACAGATGAAATGATTAACAAAAAAGCTAAAGCTATTTTAGCTGGCGGTCTTATTCCAATTATCTGCTGCGGTGAAACTCTTGAGCAGAGAGAAGCTGGCGTTACTGACCAGCATATTGCAACTCAAATCAGAGCTGCACTAAACGGTTTATCAGAAGAAGAAATAGCTAAATCTGTAATTGCATATGAACCTATCTGGGCTATCGGCACAGGAAAAACCTGCGACAGCGTTGAAGCTAACAGAGTAATTGCTATGATTAGAAACGTAGTCAAAGAAGTTTCTTCTGAAAAAGCTGGTGATGCAATCAGAATTCTTTACGGCGGCTCAGTTAAACCTTCTACTATTGAAGAACAGATGTCTCAATCAGACATTGACGGCGCATTAGTGGGCGGAGCAAGCTTAAAAGCAGAAAGCTTTAATGAAATTATTGCAAACACAATGAAAGTTAGTGTTTAGAAAAATAACTTAAAAACAGAGCTTCAAGAATCTTGAAGCTCTGTTTTTTTTATCCAAAAACTTGAAATAATTCCTTGTAACATATAAAATATAATAAGAAGAAAGAGAGATTTATGCCTACAACAGAGGATTTAATACAATTAGGTTTTTCACTTCACCAAAATGGAAAACTTGAAGAAGCAGAAAATGCATATCAGGAAGCATTGGCACAAGATAAAAATAATGCTGAAGTTTATAACCTAATTGGTGTCTTAAAACTTCAACAAAATGACGTAATCTCTGCTGTTCATATGGCAGAATTGGCAGTTGAAAAAAATCCTAATGCATACTTCTATGAAACTCTGTTTCAAACATACATAAGAGCCGGATTGTATAAACAAATTATACGAAGAGAAGAAGAAGTTATGAAAAAATTCCCAGAAGACTTCTCTCTTTTATTTAATCTTGCTTTGGCACATAAAAATATGCGCAATATCCCAGAAGCAATAAAATACTATGATAAAGCACTAAGAATTAATCCGGCTTCATACGATGCCTGGTTTAATCTATCGCATCTGTATAGTGTAGAAGGAGAAACAAAAAACGCGGTTTCTGCTTTAAAAATATGCAAAAAACTTAAGCCTCATGATAAAGATACAGCCTATTTTCTGTCTTTAGCTCTAATGCGGATAAAAGATTACAATCAGGGACTTAAACTCTTTGAAAACAGACTCTGCAAAGAAACGGCATTTGCTCTTCAGAATAAATCTTATCCAAATAAAGCTCGTCTTGATAATTTTTGGAAGGGTGAAAATATAAAAAATAAAACTCTTTTAGTATATTATGAAGCTGGTTTTGGTGATGTGATAATGTTTTCACGATATTTAACACTGGCAAAACAAAAGTGTAAAAAATTAATTTTTTTATGTCAAAAACCATTATCCCCACTATTTAGAGAAAATAACCTCGGAATTGATGAAATTGTTGATACCTACGTACCAGAAAATCAACTTGATTTTGATTACCATATACCACTCTTAAGCCTCCCTTATGTACTTAAACTAAAAGGAGATAAAGTATTTTTCCGCTCAGAGGGTTATCTTCATGCAGATAACAAAATTGCTGAAGAATATAAAAAGAAATATTTTGAAAATGATAAATTAAAAATTGGTATTAAATGGCAGGGAAATACATATTATGATCAAGATAGAGTGATTCCTGCAAAATCATTCATCCCGCTTATGAATGTTGAAAATACTCAATTTTATTCTTTTCAAACATTTGAAGGTTCAGAAGATATAAAAGAATTAGATAATATTATAGATATTGGTAAAAATCTGCTAGACTTTTCACAAACTGCTGCAGCTTTAAGCAATCTTCATCTGGTAATATGTAATGATACTTCTTTAGCACATCTTGCTGGTGCAATGGGAATCCCTTGCTGGATAATTTTACCTTATGAAGTTAATTGGAGATGGCACACAGATTTGAATGTATGTGATTGGTATGACAGCGTACGCCTTTTTAGGCAGCACCAGCTTAATAACTGGATAAGCGTATTTGATGATGTAAAAAAATCTATGCTCCAATGTATTGAACAAACTAAGAAAACTAATTAAATAGGTTTTAAATTATTCACCAAGTGCATGAGCTTTTTCTGTTGTAGATTTTATCACATTATAAAAGAGTTTTTCACTGTCATTATTATCCATACAATCAACACCAACTCGCGTACACCCGCCTTTGGTTGCTACATTGGAAATCAATTCTTCCATAGAAACCTCTCTTTTCAAAGCCATCTTCGCAGAACCTATCGCAGTTTGTATGCTTAATAAAAGTGATTTTTCATAATCCAACCCTAGTTTTTCACCAGCACGTGCAATTTCATTTATAACTTTATAATAAAAAGCAGGGCCCGAACCAGATATAGCTGTAACAATATCCATCTGAGCTTCATTATCTACAATAATACATTTACCTATTGTTGAAAGTAGATTACTTATATATGTTAAATCTTCGTGTTTTGCAAACTTCCCACCAATCATACCGCTCATCCCTTCTCCAACCAGAGCTGGAGTATTAGGCATAACTCTAATTACACGTGTTCCTATTGGAAGATTTGCTTCAAGCTTATTTAAAGTTACACCTGCAGCAATAGAAACTACTAGTTTTTCTGAAGTTATATAAGGATTTATTTCTTTTAAAACATCTACGGCCTGATTGGGTTTTACTGCTACAAAAATCACATCTGACTTTTGAGCAAGAACTTTATTATCCGCAATAACTTTTATACCCAGAACTCTTGATTTTTCTTCCAGTTGCTCAACTTCCGCCTGTGTTGCAGTAATATCATCTGGATTCGCAAAACCGGTTTTTATAAGTCCTTTGATAATTGCACTTGCCATTTTTCCTGCTCCGACAAATCCGATTTTTTTCATATTATATCCTTTCTTCTATTTTTATATAAAATCATTAAAATACCTATAGGCATTATCTGTTTGGAGTAACATTAATAAACGGCATTGCGCCCCCAAGCATATATTGTGGCATTTTACCGTCCCATTTTTGAACCGCTTCATACTGGACTAAGGATTTATTCTGGCTTAAAGCGCGGGCACGGATTGCCATTGATTTAGCTTCTGCTTCTGCTGCAATAACTTTTTGTTTAGCCTCTTCTTCAACCTGCACAGTTTTATTTTTGGCTTTCAGCGCTTCCTGCTCCGCTGTTACCTTGCTCTCAATAGCTCTTTCAAAAACCTCTGAATAATTAATTTCGGTCATTTGAAAATCCGTTACATTAATATAGTTATCTTTTAATTGGCCTTGAAGCTTAAATAGAATATCTCCTGTAGCTTTTTCCCTGTTTGCAATCAAATCTTGAGCATTCCATTTGCCGATAATATCCTTAATCGTACCTTCTACAACAGGGGTTAAAATTGTGCTCACATAATCC
>CALUVK010000115.1 GCA_944324205.1 Candidatus Gastranaerophilales bacterium
TTTAATAAACCTGCAATCTGTGTTGATGTTCACGTTCATAGAATTTTTAACCGGCTCGGCTATATTAAAACCAGAAACCCGGAAGAAACAGAATTTGCACTTAGGGAAAAACTCCCCGTAAAACACTGGATAGATATAAATACTCTTCTTGTAACCCACGGGCAGAATGTGTGCAAACCTATTAAACCAAATTGCGCTGCATGTCCGATAGCTGATTATTGCGCAATGCTTATCTAAATTCCTTAGCCTTTTACACCCTGCGCACCTGAAACAATTTCTACAAGCTCCTGAGTAATTGCAGCTTGACGAGCTTTATTGTAGTCAATTGTCAGAGTATTTATCATTTCTTCCGCGTTATTTGAAGCAGCGGACATCGCTGTCATACGGGACGCAAGCTCACTTGCGTTTGCTTCAAGAAGCGCTTGATAAATAGTATTTGAAATATACATAGGAACAAGCTGCTGTAAAACACTATGCGGTGACGGCTCAAATTCCATAACCGGATCTATTTCATGTGTTTCTGCTTTTTCTATTTTTACAGGAAGAATTTCCCAATCCTGTACACTATAAGACATCATATTATTAAAACGTGTTGTTATAATATCTATTCTGTCAATATTTCCATTAACAAAATCTTCTGCTATATCTTCCGCTATAATATTTGCACCGGTAGCTGTCGGATCGTTAGCAACACTTATATAACCCTTTTTAAGCTCATAATCTCCCGCTTTATGCTTTAAAGCTGAAACAGCTTTCTGGCCTACAGGATAAATCACAGTCTTAATTCCCTTTTCAGAATTCTCTCTAACCCGCTTTAGCGCAGCTTTTACTACATTAGCGTTATAAGCCCCTGCCAAACCCTTATTAGAAGTTATAACAAGAAGCCCTTCTGATTTAACTTCTCTTTCTCTCAAAAGTTCGGGATAATTATCAAGCCCTCTTTCGACTTTCAAACCTGCTGCAGATTCTTCACCTACTGTTGCAAGCATCTTTCTAAATAAAACCATAAGCTCATCCGCAAACGGACGCGCAGCTTTTACAGTGCTTTCAGCTTTCTTAACTTTTGCTGCCGCAACCATCTTCATTGCTTTTGTAATCTTTTTAGTATTCTGAACGCTTGAAATTCTGCTTTTTATATCTTTTGTGTTTGGCATTCTATTTTTCCTCTGTATTAAACCCTATTTTTGCAGGTTTTGTCCTATCCATCAATAAATCTATTGCTTCATAGATTTCTCTCATATCAGTTTTATTATCTTTACAATGCTCTATAAAATAATTTTCCAATTCCGCAACACGCCTTGCTAAATCCTTATTCTCCATAGCCCATTGCCGCATCTGCACAAAAGTATTCATGATTTGTATATTTATCTGAATAGCTTTTTCGCTGTTTAAAACGCTTGAAAGCATTGCCACACCCTGCTCGGTAAAGACATATGGCAGAGTCCGTCTTCCGCCTCGTCCAGTTTTTGATATCGCAAATTGCGATATCAAAAAATCATATTCCTCTTTTGTTAATTGAAACATGAAATTCTGCGGAAATCTTGCCCGTTTACGTTTCACAGCCTCATTTAATCGAAAAGTCGGAACTTCATACAAATCCGCAAGGTCGCTGTCGAGCATTACCTTATTGCCTCTTATTTCATATATTAAGTTCTTAATTTGTATGAGATTTTCCATTTTTTATTTTCATTGTGCGAAATAAAGTTATTTATTTTAACTTCAAATCCATACCCTTTTTTATAAGAAGTATTGCAAGCAATATTAACAATACAGTTTCTAAAATTGGGCAAGGTATCATAAAGAACATGAATGATTTTACAATCACGTAGATGAATAGAAATGCACCAATAAGCATAAATGCAATTCTATTAAACATCCATGCACCTTCTGAATTATCCTTAAAATAATTTACATACTCTACATCAGCAACATGCCTACAGGACGGAGAGTCTTTGCAAATATAAAAGTCTTTATATTCTTCGGCGCATTCAAGGCATAAAGCCTTCCCACAGGCTTTGCATACTGCAAAAGCGTCTCTATCATGGTGATTATAGCATTTCATAAACTACACTCCTTACTATAAAGTCTTTCCATAAGCTTCAAGCTGGCTTCTTAAAGCTGTCATATCTTCATCAGACAATTTAGCTCCTTCATTCAAAGCCTTGCTTAAATCAGGCATATTAGCTTCAAAGTACTCAAACCAGCCTGTCTTATAATCTGCAATCTTCTTATTATCGATTTCATCTAAGTAACCTTCGTTTACTGCAAACAGAATTGTTACCTGCTGCGCAACAGTAAGCGGTTTATATTGAGGCTGTTTCAAAACTTCCATCAACTTTTGACCTCTTAGAAGCTGCTTCTTAGTAGCAGGGTCTAGGTCTGACGCAAATTGAGCAAACGCTTCCAATTCTCGGTATTGAGCCAAATCAAGACGAAGTTTACCGGCAACTTGCTTAATACCCTTTGTCTGAGCCGCACCGCCTACACGTGAAACCGAAATACCTGCATTAATTGCCGGTCTTACACCAGAGTTAAACAGTGCTGATTCCAAGAATATCTGACCGTCCGTAATTGAGATTACGTTTGTTGGAATATAAGCTGAAACGTCACCTGCTTGAGTTTCAATAATAGGAAGTGCTGTAATACTTCCGCCGCCAAGTTCGTCATTAAGCTTAACAGCTCTTTCTAACAATCTTGAGTGAAGATAGAATACATCACCAGGATATGCTTCACGTCCAGGCGGTCTTTTAAGAAGCAAACTCATTGCACGATAAGCTTGAGCATGCTTAGTCAAATCATCATATACTATAAGAACATGTTTTCCCTGTTCCATAAATTCTTCTGCAATCGCAACTCCTGCAAAAGGTGCGATATATTGTAAAGGTGCAGGCTCGTTAGCTGTAGCTGATACAATGATTGAATAATCCATTGCACCGTGTTTTTCTAATGTCTTCGCTAACTGTGCAACCGTTGAAGCCTTTTGACCGATAGCAACATAGATACAGATTACATCTCCGCCCTTCTGGTTCAAGATAGTATCGATTGCAATAGCAGTCTTACCTGTTTGTCTGTCGCCGATAATCAATTCTCTCTGACCTCTTCCTATAGGAGTTAAAGCATCAATTGCTGTCAAACCTGTTTGAAGAGGCTGGTGAACAGAGCGTCTTGCAACAATACCCGGAGCAACTCTTTCAATCGGTCTTGTTTTATCGGTAATAATTTCACCTTTACCATCAATCGGGCGTCCTGTCGGATTTACAATTCTTCCGATTAAAGCATCACCTACTGGAACAGAAGCGATACGGCCGGTTGTTTTTACTGTCATACCTTCTTTAATGTGGGTATATTCACCTAAGATTACAACACCTACATTATCCTCTTCAAGGTTCAGAGTAATACCTAATGTACCTTTTCCATCTTCAAATTCTACAAGCTCGTTTGACATAACATTTCTAAGCCCGTAAATTCTTGCGATACCGTCACCTACTTCAAGAACGCTTCCGATATTTGAAACTTCCGCTCTTGCTTCGTAATTTCGGATATTCTCTTTTAATATTGAACTAATTTCATCCGGATTAATTACTGCCATTTTCCACCTCTATTTTATAATGTTTTTACTTAAATTCTCTAATCTGTGTCTGATACTGTTATCAACAATCGTTTCATTTATATTTAATACCAGACCGCCTATTATATCACTATCTACACCCCAATTTACAATTACATCTTTTTGGAGTTTATCTGCAATTCTGTTTCTTATATCGTTTTTGCGCTCATCGTTTAATTCAATTGCCGATGTTACATCTACTCTAACGATATTTTTCATTTCTTCCAGCTCTTTCCGGAATTCTTGAGCTATTTCACCGATAATATTTAGTCTCTTTTTTAAATTCAGAGAGAATAAAAAGTTATAAACAACCGGCATAACTCTATTCTGGAAGAGTTTGCATATTACAATCTGCTTTTCTTCGACAGAAACAGAAGGGTTATTAACTAAATCTGATAATTCTTTAGACCCTTCAATAGTCTGTGCAATATCATTAAGATTGCTTAAGATTTCTTCTTTTGAAATGCCGCCGTCTTCTTGAGCTAAATCCATAAGAGCCTTAGCCCATCTTCTTGCAACAAGTTCGGAATTATGATTTGAAGCAACTGCCATTATTATTTAATCCCCTTATCCCTCTATACCGTTAATAGCCTCAATACTTTCATCAATTAATTTCTGATGCAAACCATCATTATCTCTTAGCTCGTTTATGATATGTTTTCTTGCAACATCAATCGAAGCCTGAGATGCTCTTCTCAAAATATCATTTTTTAAAAGCGCCGATTTGTTTTCAACAACTTTTCTGGCGTTGTCTCTGATACCTTCTGCCATATTACCGGCATCTTGAAGTATTTTTTCACCGACTAATTTAGCATTATCTTCTGACTTCTTAATCAGACCTTCAATCTCTTCTCCAAGATGAGAAACAGTTTCTTCAATCTGTTTTAAATGATCTTCAGAGTCTGCCTTCTTTGATTTTGACTCCTCAATATGGTCAATAACGCTCTGTTTTGCCCTTTCAAGCATATCGCCAAGTTTTGCCGTTTTCCAGATAAGAATAAATACAGAAAGAAATATTATAAAGTTGAACAGATTTGTTCTGCCTATATATTCCCATATTAATCTTATGCTTTCCATAATTTACCTCTTACCCTGTTGCTTATTGATAAAGTATTCTGTTTACTTCATCATTATCAAAACCGTGAACTTCGCTTCTGTAGCCTAAAACTTTCTCGACAATATCATTGGCTAAATCGGTCATTCTGCCTTTCAAGCCTTCTTTTGTATCGTTTGAAATATTATTAAGCTTCTGATATTCTTCTTCAAGCTCTGCATTAGTCTTATCCTGTGCCTGTTTCAGAATATCAGCTTTTTGAACCTTAAAACCGTTTACGGAATCATTGTATTTTGAACGAGCCTCATTCTTAGCACCAACAAGCTTTTCTTCTCTTTGATGCTCCAAGCCGTCTGCTTTTTTATAATTCTCATCAGCACTATTGAAATTCTCATCAATAAACTTTTGTCTTTCTTTTACAATTTTCTCCATAGGAGAATAGAGTATTTTATTCATCAAGAAAACAAATACCAGAAAAGATATTATTGATGCTAAAAATGTTGCATTAAATTCCATAATTTATACTTCTTTTTACCAAATACCTACAAGTTTCAAAGCGATAACCAACGCATAAATAGCACAAGCTTCTGATAAAGCTGCACCAACCATGAAGAATACAAGAGCTTTACCGAAGATTTCAGGCTGTCTTGCAATAGATTCCAAGAAACCTTTTGTAGCGATACCAATACCGACACCGGCACCGATTGCGCCAAAACCCATCGCAACACCTGCACCTAATTGCGCTAAGTCTGAAATTGTTTTAACTTCTTCCATTTTTAATCTCCTTCTCAATTAATATTAAAACTTATT
>CALUVK010000116.1 GCA_944324205.1 Candidatus Gastranaerophilales bacterium
CGATGAAGCATATAAACAACAAAAATATGAAGATGCCGTTGACTATTATACAAAAGCTGTAATCTTTAAGCCGGAAGATAAAGTCACAATGCTTACACTTGCTAATACTTATAAACTTTTAGGCAACAATGCAAAAGCAATTAGTTTTTATGATAAACTTCTAACACTTGATTCTGCTAATACAGACGCATTGTTCAACAAAGGTCTGGTGCTTGTGAGCCAGAAAAATTATGATGATGCAATAAAGTGTTTTGAGAGTATCATCAAGCTTTCTCCGGACTATCCATATGCATACTATTCCATTGGCATGGCATATGAACAAAAAGAGGATATAGAAAAAGCATTAGAATATTATTATCTTTATTCGGGAATAGAAAAAGACGAAAAAATGCTTAATATAGTTAACCAAAAAATTAAGCAGCTGGAAAAATAATGAAAATTTTTAAATACATATTTGTGTTAGTCTTTACTGTTATTATAACAACAGGCTGTACATATGAAAGAGGTTTGATCTTATTCAATACCCAGCCTATAACAGTGGATAACGCGCTATACGATTCAAAAACATTTATCCCCGGTCAGAGGGTTTATTACCTTTTTATAGCCCCTAAAAAAATGAAAAACGAATTTATCCGGGTACAAGTTTTTAAGATGACAGACAAAGCTCCCTGGGGCGGAAATGAAGTTGTAAGAACAAAAGATTACCGGCTGATGAAAGATGAAAGATATTACCATACAAATTACTTTACCCTGTATGAAAACGGACGCTACGTAATGCAGGTTTTTGCACATGATGACTTCCAGCACCCTCTTGCAATAAATGATTTTTATATCCATTAAAAAATATCAGCTCATAGTCCTATAGACATAATTATAAAAATATTATACAAAGAATATATAACTTAGTGCACAAAAGTTAGTAGAATTATGAAAAAGATAGGAGAAAAAATGAAGCGATTAACATCAAGAGAAGCGGAAGTTATGAATCTTGTATCATTAGGTCTTAATAACCATGAAATATCTGAAAAACTTTGTATATCAAACCACACAACCAAAGCACACATGTCAAGCATCTATAAAAAGCTCGGAGTAAGTAACAGAGTTCTTGCCGCAAAACAAAGTATAGTAAATGAATTAAAGAACACTAATAAAGAATAAAAAAATACTATACTAAAAATAACCTTGTATTAAATACAAGGTTATTTTTTTATGAAACGCTACTGCTAGTCTGGAAACCTCAGCCACATTTTTATTGCTAAGCCTACCATTGAGGAACACCCGTAGTTTCTATACAATCTTAGAGTCCTGCCTAATGTGTTCCGACCGGGCGCAAATATATATTTACCCCCACCTACCAGCTTGCTTTGGTAACGCCGGGGAGAAGTCCCTGGTGAGCCATTTTTCTTAAACAAATTCTGCAAAGGCCGAAGTCTCTGTGGAAGCCGTGAGGGCGGCCGCAGATGCTGCATCTGTTATGAAGTCTAACTGTCGGATATTTTCCTTTTGCAGCTAATGCTTCGCGTCTTAGTTCTTTGTTTATCATCGCTTTTTTAGCCATGATTTTCTCCTTTTATATAATAAATTTCTATCTACATTCTAACATAATTACTAATCGGAAAACCAAGTTTTTATTCCCCGGTTTTACCCGCCAAGGTTTTACCCCTAGTTTTTGCCCATTCCCTTGAACGGCATACCGAGAAGTTTTAGTAATTCTCTTGCTTCATCATCAGTATGAGCAGTTGTGATAATAGATACGTTCATACCTTTTACCAGATCAACTTCTTCATAAGTGATTTCAGGGAATAATGCCTGCTCTTTTAAACCGAGAGTATAGTTACCTCTGCCGTCGAAACTTTTTGGTGATATACCTCTAAAGTCACGGATACGAGGAAGAACAACGCAGATTAACTTCTGTAAGAAATCATACATTCTTTCGCCGCGCAATGTAACCATCGCACCAACCGGCATGCCTTCTCTCAATTTATAAGAAGCGATTGATTTTTTAGCCTTTGTTACCAATGCCTTCTGACCGGCAATCTTAGTAAGCTGGGCTTGAATTGAATCAGCAATTTTTGAGTTGTGAGAAGCTTCACCAACACCCATATTCAACACAATTTTATGAAGTTTTGGAATCATCATATCGTTCTTGTAATTGAATTTTTCCTTAAGTGCTGCTTTTACTTCTTCATCGTATTTTGATTTTAAGTTTTTAGTTCTGGTCATTTTTCTTTTCCTTCTGTTTATACGGAAGGGGCAAACCTAATTTTAATCAAGATTAAAATCACTTAACCCCGCGTATATATTGTACTATAAACTATACGTCTAACTGTTCGCCGCATTTTTTGCAAACGCGGACTTTTTTACCGTCAACTACGGCATGTTTAATTCTTGTAGGCTTTTCGCAGCTCGGGCATACAATCATTACATTGGATGAATCAAGAGGAGCTTCCTTCTTAATCAATCCGCCCTGAATACCGTATGCAGGATTTGCTTTTGTAGCCTTGGTAATCATATTAGCGCCTTCAACAACAACCTTGCCTTCTGAAGGAATAGCTTTTTTTATGTTACCTGTTTTTCCCTTGTCTTTGCCTGCTGTGATGATAACTCTATCACCGGTTTTTACATGCAAGCTTTTTTTATTATTATCTGCCATTTCCGACTCCTACTATATTACTTCCGGTGCAAGAGAAACAATCTTCATGAAGTTTTTGTCTCTCAATTCCCTTGCTACAGGCCCGAATACACGTGTACCGCGCGGGTTGCCGTCTTTGTTAATAATTACTGCTGCATTTTCATCAAATCTGATAACAGAACCGTCAGCACGTTTAATATCGTGTTTTGTTCTAACGATAACTGCTTTTACAACTTCAGATTTTTTAACTGTCATATTAGGAGTTGCATCCTTAACAGTTGCAACAACAACATCACCAACAGCTGCAAATTTCTTATTTGAGCTTCCCATAACACGGATAACCAATAATTCTTTAGCACCTGTATTATCTGCTACTACCAGTCTTGTTTCTTGTTGTATCATTTTTCCGTTCCTTTTAATTTATGTTGGGGTGGAACCCCCAACCTACATTCTTTTCCGCCTGTCCATGAGTCTTGCGTAGAGCCTCACCCCGGCGCGTACTTACTACTTAGCTTTTTCTACAATAGACTCAACAGTCCATCTCTTGCCGCCTGAAATTGGTCTTGATTCGATAATCCTAACTGTATCGCCAACACCGCATTCATTTTTTTCGTCATGAGCTTTGTAGTTTTTGTTTGATTCTATGATTTTCTTATATTTTGGGTGCGGTTCATATGAAGCAACTTTTACAACAACGGTTTTATCCATTTTATCGCTTATAACTACACCTTGTTTTTCTTTCTTAGGCATTTTTTACCTCATTTTCTTTCTCTGTTATTACAGTCTTTGCTTGAGCAATTAAGCGTTTTGTTTTAGAAATCTCTGCAGTATTTTCTAATTTATGCATTGATTTTTTAATTCTGCAATCAAGTAATTGCTTTTTTGAATCAACAACAAACTGCTTTAACTCATCAACTGTCTTTTCACGCATTTCACTTAATTTCATTGTTATTATTTCCTTAATTAATTATACAGATTCTTTCTCAATAACTTTAACTTTAATCGGGAGCTTTTGTGCTGCTAACTCTAAAGCGTTAATAGCAACAGCTCTGTCAAAGTAATCAAGCTCAAACAGAATTCTGTTTGGTTTTACTACTGATACCCAGTATTCAACGTTACCTTTACCTGAACCCATACGAGTTTCTGCAGGTTTTGCAGTAATCGGTTTATCCGGGAATATTTTTATCCAAACGTTACCGCCACGTTTGATTTCACGAGTCATTGCACGTCTTGCTGCTTCGATTTGACGGCTGGTAATCCAACCGGGTTCGAGAGCCTTCAGAGCATAACGACCAAATTCGAATTCGGTGCCTCTTGTTTCGGTACCTTTCATTCTACCTTTCATCATCTTGCGGTATTTTGTCTTTTTTGGCATTAACATTATATTGTTCTCCTGTTATTTCTTATTTTGTTTCCACAGGTTTACGTTTACCGCGTCTTCCGCCAAAACGTTCGCCTGATGACTCTTTTGAGTTTTTAGATTTGATGTTCATATCAGCTCTTTCGCCCGGCATCAAGTTGCCTTTGAAAAGCCATACTTTAACACCAATCTTACCCATAATCGTATCAGCTTCTGTAAAACCGTAGTCTACATCTGCTCTAAGCGTTTGAAGCGGAATTCTGCCTTCTTTTGCCCATTCGCTTCTTGCAATTTCAGCACCGCCCAAACGACCTGATACCATAATCTTGATACCTTGTGCGCCGGCTCTCATTGCACGCTGCATAGCCTGCTTCATTACACGTCTGAATGCTACACGTTTTTCTAACTGTTGTGCTACATATTCAGCTAATAACAAAGCATTTAAATCGATTCTTGCAACTTCTACAACATTAATAATTACCTGTTTGCCTAAGTATTTTGAAACTTCATTTTTAAGTTCATCAATACCCTGTCCGCCTCTGCCTACTACAATACCAGGCTTAGCTGTTACAACAGTAATTGTTGTATTTTGTGCTTTTCTGTCGATTAAAATATCTGCAACACCTGCTGCATATAATTTTTTCTTTATGAATTTTCTGATTTTAGCATCTTCTGCTACGAATTCAGCATAATCTTTAATCTTAGCAAACCATGTGCTTGACCAAGGTCTGATTATACCTACTCTAAATCCGGTTGGATGTGTTTTTTGTCCCATTTCCTTATTTCCTCTATTTTACTGCGTCACTAACTTTAATTGTGAGGTGAGATGTACGTTTGAGTCTTCTGTATATACGACCTTGTGCTCTTGGTTTACCTCTTTTGTATGTTACGCTTTCATCTGCGAAAATTTCAGAAACTTTCAGAGCATCTGACTTTACACCGGATTTTTCAAAAGCGTTTGCAGCTGCTGCCTTCAAATTCTTTTCAACAACTCTGGCTGCAAAATACGGCATAAAACGTAACATATCAAGAGCTTCGTTAACAGCCTTACCTCTTACTTCGTTGATTACTCTGCGAAGTTTTCTTGCTGTCATTTTTATGTTTGTTTGTCTTGCTTTAGCTTCCATTTTTATTTTCCTTATATTTCTTTTTAATCAATATCTGACTATTTACGTTTTGCAGTCTTATCGGAACCTGCGTGTCCTTTGAACATTCTTGTCGGTGCAAATTCACCCAGCTTGTGTCCAATCATTTGTTCCGTTACATAAACGGGAACATGCGTTTTGCCGTTGTGTACGGCGATTGTGTGTCCCAACATATCAGGAATTATCATGGATGCTCTTGACCAAGTCTTAACAACTTTCTTTTCTGAATTTTCATTCATTTTGTTAATTTTCTTTTGAAGAGCTTCTTCTACGTATGGGCCCTTTTTTAATGAACGTGCCATTAATTTCTCCTTT
>CALUVK010000117.1 GCA_944324205.1 Candidatus Gastranaerophilales bacterium
AAAGAGAAAGAAAAGTACATATTTGAAATAAATATGGTATAATGGTTTCAGGCATATAAATGTATGCCCAATGTAACACAATATGTATTGAGTTACATTAGAGTTTCTGAAGCAGGCCTGAAAAGTTGATGTTATTTATTAGTAGCCGGAGTTTTCTCCAATTGTATCAACTGCTTCTACCTTAATATCTGTTATTAGTTCCGAATATGAAATTACGACAATTGTTGGAATATGTCTTTCAAGAAGTTGATAAAGAGGAAGTCTTATTCTTGGTGAGCACAAGATTACAGGTTGTTGTCCAATTGATTGATGAGCACGCATTAATGTCATTGCTGTTGATTCAATTAAATCTTGTACTTGCATTGGATTTAATAAGAACATTGTACCTAATTCCGTTCTTTGACAACTGTCATCAAGAGTTTTTTCCCATTCTGGAGAGAGGGTTAAAGCATATAATACATGATCTTTATCAACATTATTCAAGCAAATTTGACGGCCAAGAGCAGCTCTCAAACGTTCCGATAAAATATCCGGTTCTTTAGAAAATCTTGCATAATCACAAAGACGTTCAAACACAAATATAATATCTTTTATAGAAACTTTTTCTCTGATTAAGTTTACAAAAATCTTTCTCAAATCAGATGTTGAAATAATAGCTGGAACAAGGTCGTTTACAAGCGTTGGATCTTGAGAACGTACAAGTTCCATAAGCTTAAGAACATCTGTTTTTGTCATAACCTCATCAACGTGTTTTCTTACGCATTCCTGCAAGTGTGTAACAAGAACATCTGTTGCATCAACCGCAGTAACATTCTTGGTTGCACGTGCATCTTCCTGTGAAATCCAATAAGCTTGAGTTTGGTAAGTTGGATCAACTCCAACTATTGCATCTTCAGGAATTGTTTTCTTAACTGCATCCCACTGATCTGCAATTACCATGTATTTACCGGGGTACACAAAACCTGATGCTACAACGTTATTACGTATAGAAATTACATACTCATTTGCTTCCAGAGCAGAAGAGTCCATAATACGAATATTTGGTAAAATATAACCCAACTCGTCTGTAACTCTTTGACGTAAAGCTGCAATTTTAGCAAGTAATTGACCTTCTTGGTCAGGATCCGCAATTACAAGAAGGCCTGCTCCGACCTGCAAACTCAAAACATCAACACCCAATCTTTCGTACATCTTATTCGGGTTAACTAGATCTTGCATATTTTGTCGAACGCTTTCTAATTGACCCAATTGAGATTGGACATCTGCATTAACTAATACTGAGAAGCCTGCAACTGCGAGGATTATTGTAAATACCAGAAATGGTAAAAATGGTAATCCTGTAATCGGAGATGTAACTGTTATAAGGCCTAAGAACAATGCTGCAAAAAACAGTGAATATGGTTTTGATAGGATTTGCGAAGTTAAATCACCGCCTAATGAATTATTACCTGCAGAAGCACGTGTCATAACGATACCGGCTGCAATTGACATTAATAGAGAAGGAAGTTGTGATGCCAAACCATCACCAATAGTTAAAACAGTATACTTTGTAACTGCATCTGCGATTGGCATTTGATTTACCAAACAGCCTATAATCAAACCACCTACAATATTTATAATAACAATGATAATACCTGCAATAGTATCACCCTTTACAAATTTCATAGAACCGTCCATAGAACCGAATAAGCTGGATTCTCTTTGTAAATCTTCACGACGTTTTACAGCTTCTTCAGGAGAAATTAATCCTGCATTAAAGTCAGCATCAATTGTCATTTGTTTACCTGGCATAGCATCTAATGCAAAACGTGCTGCAACTTCTGCAATACGCTCAGCACCTTTTGTAATCACCATAAACTGAACGACTGTAATAATTAAGAAGATTACACCACCTACAATCATATTACCGCCGGTTACAAAAGTCCCGAATGCGTGAATAACCTCTCCGGCATCACCTTTTGCTAAAATAAGACGGGTAGAAGCAATTGAAAGTACAAGGCGAAACATTGTTCCTAAAAGTATTATTGAAGGAAATGCTGCCAGTTCTAAAGGTTTTTGAACATATAAAGATATCATCAAAAGAACTATGCCTAGTGTAATATTTAAGCTTATGGAAAAATTTATAACCCAATTAGGCATCTCTATAATAAGAATTAATATTAAAACCATTACAAAGAGTGCTAAAAATATTTCACTTATAGGTTTATTTCCGCCGCCTTCCTGTGCCATTAAATACCTTCTAATGCTTTCTTAATAATTTCTAATTGTGTATCAATAGATGCATCCACAATACCGTTATTTGTTTGAAAAATACATCCACCTTCTTCTATTGAGGGGTCTGATACAATATTTATTTTTGCATCTATTCCATATTGGTAAGTAATATTTGGAAGAGTGTCTTTGATGAATTGTACCGCTTGAGGTTTTACTCTTATATTTATCTTTGGTTCACTTTTTGACAAGCTTTTTAAGACATCTATAATTGTATTTATTAAAACTTGCGGATCACTTTCCACTTCTTTTTTAATTATTTTTTTTGCAATATCAACACTGATTTCAAGAATATCAGGAGCTATATATTCAAAAACATCTTTAGGTGCTTTCATAAATCCGGTAAAATTTTTCCTGAAATTTTCTATATCAGCATTTGCTTGTTCTAAACCTTTTCTATATCCTTCTTCAAACGCGGATTTTTTAATATTTTCGGCTTCTTCCTGCGCACGCGATACAAGATTTCTATCGTCAATTCTTCTATAACCGCGTCTTCTTGAGCCTCTTCTTCGTTCTTGTCTCTGGGTAAAATCAATATTTTCTATATCAAATAAATCTATTTCAGGTTCAGAAGGAGACACTGGAACCTGTTCCGGAACAACAGTATTTTCAACGGCAAGAGCTTTTTCAGATTGAACAGAAGAAACTTTATTTATTTTTGTTTCCTGTTGTACAACCTCTTTTTCCCTCACCCTATACTTCTGGCTGTTTTTCTTTATTATCATAACTTAATTATACACTTTCTTCGATATATTGTGCAACAATACCAGCAACTTTCAGCGGTAAATCAGAATATTCACCATCATATGCTTGAGTAATAAACCTTTTTACTAACGGACGTTCATTTTTAATAATTTTTTCTATCTTTTCTCTTGGTGTTGAACGATAAATTCTTAACAAATCACCCAAAACATTTTCTTTAGTTAACTTACGTTTAACTGGTAAATATTCTTTCATTTCTTTTAAGCAGTCTGATATCAAATCGCCATCTATATGTGACTCTAAATCTGCCATATTCATATATTGTGAAATTGCAAGCGAATCTTCTGAATCAAATTTATTGAGAATTGTAGTAACTTTATCTTGTGAAAGAATTTTCAAAACAAGTGCTAAAGACATCAATTTCATTTGTTTATTGCTAATACCTTGCGGCATTGAAGCTAAAGCTTTTTCTTGTTTTTGTTTTTTTCGTCTTTCTTCTCTACGTTTTTGCGCTGCTTCAGCATTACGTTCAGCTTCTTCTGCGGCAGCCTGCTTCTGTTTTTGCTGTTCTGCTTGCGCGGCTTTTGCCATAGCATCAATATTAGACTGACTTTCTGCCCGATTTTTTGTATTTTCGTCTATAACACCTTTTTTTTCAAGTTCTTCAATGCTTGAATTATAAACTTTTATTACATGATGTTCTACAGCTTGTAATAATTGGTCTTGTGGGATTTTACGGATAACTGCCTGTTTTGCAACTTCAAAAATTGTAAATGCAATTTTTTGCATTATACTATCCCAATATTGAGGAAGAATACCTGAATGAATTAAATCTATTGATTTATGAAAAGACCATTCTGCAATTATCTGAGTTATGAAAACAGCCTGTTCCGGTGTAAGATTAAGTTGTGTATCATTATATAAAGCTTCGCCAGCCAATAATGTAAAATTCCCCAAAGTTTTTACAACATACTCTTTTTCCCTATCTTCTAGTTCTTTAGGCACAAGCTCTTTAGCTTGCTCCGCCATGGATGTGGCAAATCCCTTATAGTCAAATCCTTCTATAGGCATAAATTTTCCTTCCCAAGATATAATAATCCCGATTTTATTATACTAGGCCTTATGTACTTTATCATCATATAATTTAATGATTTTTAGATAAAAGCAAATATTGCTTATTTATTGCTTATAGAAAATAATGACTTTACATCCAAAACTGTTTTTAATTTAAGCGCATATATATTGGGTCTTTCAAATACTGCAAGTTTTACAGCATCTTTTTCTGTTGTTACAATATTACCTTCTATATTTTTAATATCATTTTCAACATACTGGTGGTGGTCATCAAAAGAAAGTTTATTATTAATTTTGTAATCTTTTTCTAAAAATTTATAGAACTGTTCCGGCTGCCCTATTGCAGAGAGTGCTGTAATTTTTTCTCCCTTATCTAAATGTTCACCAGAGATAATATTATAAATATAATCCGGTTCTATTTTACATATACTAACTTTTTTATCAGTTATTTCAGAACACTCTGACAATTTAAAAAAATTTTTTTCCATTATACTTGCAAGATTTTCTGCTTTTTCGTGATTAATATTTTTGCTTACAACTAGCAATTTATCTACTCTTTTAAAACCTTTCAAACTTTCTCTCAAAGGACCCGCCGGAAGTAAGCATTCATTACCAAACATTTTTTCTGAATCAACAAGAACTATATCCAGATCCCGATGCATTTTTCTATGTTGAAAAGCGTCATCTAAAAGAATCTTTGTAACACCAAGTTCTTCTACTGCATATTTAGCTGCTTTATATCTGTTTGCACAGGTTAAAACTGCACACATATTAAGATTTACGGCAAACCAGTAAGGTTCATCACCTGCCATATCAGCCTTATAGAATAAATTAATTCCGTCTGATATAACATTTACTTTTTTATTATTTAATTTTCCGCCATAACCTCGCGAAATTATTGCAATACGTTCGCCTTTTTCGATAAAATATTTTGCAATCTCTGCTGTTACCGGAGTTTTTCCTACTCCACCCGTCGTAAAATTTCCTATTGATATTACAAATGCATTTACTTTTTTAGGTTTGAAAATATTCTTATCATATAAAAAATTTTTTAATCCACTCCCTACTCCATAAAATAAAGAACAAAACTTTAACAGATTAAATAAAAATCCATTAGCATCTTTTGTATAATGAAGTTGTGTTATTTTTGTCTTAATATTCAATAGTTTATTTCCCGGATATTCAAGATATACTATGGCTATTTTAGCAATAAATATTTAAATAATCAAAAAACTTTATAAAATAAAAAAGACTGTTTAAATTTTAAACAGTCTTTTTTATTTTTCAATTAATTGTGATGACTATTTAATTTCGGCGTCATCCGTGGCCTGAAGCTGTTTTGACTTATAATTGTGGATGACTGCGTCAACCAGCAAGTCGTATGAAGAACTCTTTTCTAT
>CALUVK010000118.1 GCA_944324205.1 Candidatus Gastranaerophilales bacterium
GCCTTCTGAGTATAGAGTTGCTAGTAGTGATGGTGAGAATAGCGGTTCTTCACAAGGTAATCCACCTCTAGACAAACTTTCCGGGCACACGATATTTAATATGCCTTCTGGTGAAGATTTTTCTATATTGATAACGGATTTGAAAACTTTAAATGCTGACAAAGAAGACGCAAATGGGTCTTTTAAAGGTCGCTATGCAACTGTATTATTTGATACAAACGGATTTAGCAACAAGCCAAATCGGTTAGGGAAAGATATTTATTATTTCCACTTAGATGATGGGGGTGTTTTAGTGCCAAATGGCGGTGAACAGCAAATACGTGCTTATGGTTCCGGTGATGCTACTTCTAGCGATGAACCGGCATGGAAAGAAAAGCAAGGAACTGATTCTTGTAATGAAGAAGAAGTAGGTTCTGGTGCTTCCTGTGCAGGCTCTATAATGGATAATAATTGGAAAATTATTTATAAGTATTAAAAATAAATATATTTCAAAACAAAAATATCCGCTTTATAAAGCGGATATTTTTTGTTTCATATTATGATTTTATTGATACAAAGGTGCTAATTTTTTCTCCTGCTGAGGGATTACACCTTCTTCTATAGACTGATAAACTCTATAATCAATTACAGGGAAGCAGTTATCAATGCTTTCAATTTCTCTTAATTTAGCATCGTCAATATTACCAGATTCAATCATATCTGCAATAAGACTAAACCTGTCTACATGTTCGTTGAATCTATCTGTAGCATAGTCTTTAGCTTGCCATGTTGTGATTAAGAACGGCCAGTCAGAACTTTGTAATAGCAAATTCTCTCTTGCAAGCTGATTTAGTGCCCTGTGTAAAAGCTTATCTTCAGGAACATTCGGATATCTATCTACTATTTCATTTATACGTTTTTCGCAAGAGTGAATAATTGGCCACATCCATTCTGTAAGGTGATTCATCCATACATAGAAATGACCGCCTTGTCCCCAGGAACTCTCAGGTATTTGGATAGCTTCTTTCGGTGGATATTTTGTTATATATTCACCAGCAGTGAGACGTTCTACTTCTGGAAGATAGTTATTAAACTTTTTAATAACTTGTTTTATAAATTCAACTCCTTCAAACCACCAGTGTCCAAAAAGTTCTGTATCAAAAGATACCATTACCAGACCTTCGTGTCCTTTTGCTAATTTATAATCATTTAATAGATGATAAATTAAAGTCGTGTAGTGGTCAGAATTTTCATTAACTTTATTCATTGCAAGCACCGGATCATATAGCATTTTATCACCTAAATCTGTAGTAGGAGATGTAATTCGCCAATAGTGCATGCCTGATTTATCGTCTTTTTTATGAAATTCTCTGAAACAACCATCTCCAGGATATCCGTCTGCAGCAGACCATACCTGGTATCCGGCTCTATCGTTTCTTCCCATAACAGCTACTTGAGCATCTGGAAGCCAGTATGCAGAATATGTATCATACCCTGTAGCCGGCCTTTCAGGAAGCGGAATGTATTCAATGTTTCCGTACATACCGATTACGCGTCTGTTACCTATAGAATTCCCGCCTTCAATTACATGAGATTCTGTAAAGAAGTAATGTATATCATTATTCTGTAATGTTACTTCAATAGCAGGGCGCCAGTGTTTTTTACCATCTTTGCCTACATATTCATAACCTTGACGGTAAGCACATTCCGGAAGCCACGCACCCATTGCTTTTTTGCCGAATAATCTTTTTGTTGTATCCTGACCAACTTTAAACTGGGCGTTCAAGTTGCTGTCAGTTGCAAGCAGTGGTGAAAAACCATGTGTAGCTCCTGAAGTTGTAATTTCTATACAACCTAAATCTTGATATTTTTTAAAATATTTGATTAGATTTTTTTCATATTTGTTAACAAAATCATTTCTTAATTTGTTCCATAAATCATAATAATATTTAGCTAAGTATTTCAAATGCTGAGAATGAGCGACTTTAGGATCCGGATATCTGTCCAAATCTTTGGCTACTGCAGCTATTCTAGAATCTATGTATTCAACAAAGCCATTTTGTAAATGTTCATCATTTAACTGTTCAGCAAGTATTGGTGTAATACCTACAGTTAACTTTGCTTTAATACCTTCATCATATAATTCTGATATTGCGTTAAGCAGAGGTACATAGGTTTCTGCCATACATTCGTAAAGATTTTCTTCTCCGAATGGCCACATTCCGGCCATTCTGTAATATGGCAGGTGGCTGTGTAACATAAATACAAATTGTCCTACTGACATTTTTGCCTCCGTTCATTTCTCGTGTTTGAATATATATTTTTACATTACTATTTATAACATAATTTTATCAAAAAGATAACTCCTTAGAATTAATTCAACCGAATAATGTTACAAATGTTAACTTAGTTTTAGCCCTCAAAAATGCCAAAACCCTATTATATAAGTATTATATAACTATCCAATTGTAAATATGTAATTATTATTTTTCGAGCATGTAGCGCAAAAATCCGTTTCTGCCATAATTGTTTTAGAATAATCTTTGAAAGAACTTCCTGTTCTTCCTCTATAATCATTTGCTAAAAATGGACAGGTATAAATTCCGTTTTGGCATAGAATCCTTCCATATTGACAATCTGTTTTAGAAGAAGGTTTTGAAAAATTTTCGTCATTATAATCCGGATGAGAAACTGTTATTTGAATATCAGTATTCGTAATGTCTTGTTCTTTAAATATCCGGTTAAATTGTTCAATAATTTCTTTTTTATCTATTTTGTAAAAGTTTTGAATTGATAATACAGATGTAAAATTGTATCTGCTAAGTGTTTTTAAAGCGAAAATTATTTGCCTATAGTTTCCTCTGTATCTAATTTTATCATTTTCTATTTCTTGAAAGTGAACTAATGAAAGTTTAAAAAATATTTGATTTTCATTTTGATTTTCTCTTTCATCTTCAACTTTTTTTAAAAATCTTACTTTTTTTTCATTTAAAAAGCTTGCATTTGTACAGATGCAAACATTACATCGTTTTAAACAAAGTCTTAAGATAGTATTAAAATCAGGGTGAGTCATAGGTTCTGCTCCCGTAAGATATATGCAGTATAGATTTTCATATTTAGTATCTTGTAAAGCTTCTTTTATTCTATCAATAGAAATAAAATCTTTTACGTTTTTGCTTAATGGAAAGTTTATATAACAATTTGCGCACCTTTGATTACAATTTTTTGCGGTCATTTCTATAAAAAGATTATTTAATTCCTCCAGTTTATAAACAGGAGCGGTGTAAATGCTGTTTGTCATGAATCCTCCTTTATAATTTCGACTTCAACATGTTATTGCACTCAAAATCAAAAAAGAATTATCGAGTAAGGGAGTAAATGATTAGCAGGGTGGGTAAATGTTTGGGGCGGATATTATGGAATAATTAAAATAATTAACACTTTAAATGTTGTTATTTAAACAAGAATTTCTTTTTCATTCTTATACGTAACGTATCCCAATGGAGATGCTGGAGGTTTTCTTAAAAATTTAGCTTTTGTATATATTATTCCAACTTTTGAAGGCTGTTTGGCAGAAGAATATTTTCTAGCAAGTTTACAGCATTCGAAAATAGTATTTTCATCCGGTTCTTTTTCATTAATTTTTAGCAAGACATGAGAGCCTGCACAGGTACGGGTATGAAACCAATAATCTTCATCTTTTGCAAGTTTAGAAATAATATAATCGTTCTGCCGGTTGTTTTTACCGATAAATACATTAAATCCGTTAATATCAAGTTTTATAATATCCAGTTTGTGTGGTTTTTTATTAATTTTTAAATTAGGCTCTATTTCCAATCTGATTTCGTCTATTTCTTCTAATGATGAAGCTGTATCTATACTGTATAAAATATTTTCATAATTTTTATATTCCATAAGAAGAGTTTGAAGCATTTCTTCAGATTTTTCTTTAGTTGTTTTTGATTTGTTATAAAGTTTAAAATATTTTTGAGCATTTTCTTTAAGATTTTTTGTTTCATCTAATTCTATATTGATATTTTGATTATTAATATAGTCATAAACTTCTATTTCTTTTTGATAATTATTATTTTTATAAAGATTTGCAGTTAAAAGTTCTCCATATAATTTATATTTTTCGGTATTATCTCTTTTTTTTAATAGAAGTGTTATTTTTTCAATAGAATGTTTTGTTTTTTTGTATTTTGGTAATATAAAAGTTTGTAACTGCGCTTTTTTTTCTCTTATATTTAATTCTTCTTGAGCTTTTGAAAAATAATCATCTAAGATTTCGTTTATAGAACATGCTGCAGGATAATTTAGTACTTTGTATAGGCAAGGAATATTATTTTTTAATGGGTGTACCGGCGGATATATATATTTAAGTCCTCCTTGAAGCTCTCTGTAGCGGCTTTTTTCTGAACCTATGTTATGTGCACAGCCTATAATAATGTTCGAGGTTCTGTCATATAAAATAATATTAGAATGTTTTCCCATAAGTTCCACGCACAAACATAAAGAACGCTTTTGAGATAATTCATCTGTTACTTCAAAGAATAATTCTAATATGCGCTCATTATCTATAACTCTTGCATCATCGATTTTACAGCCCTCAATATATTTTCTTAAAAGCATGCAAAACATTGGTGGATGTTTAGGGATTTCTAAACTTCTTCGATTTTCGCCCTTCTGTGTCATAAATGCAATATGATAAATTTGCGGGTTAATGTTTATGTATAATTTTCTAGAGTTTCCAAGATTTCTTAAAGAGAATATAAAATCCCGTCTTGTCGGCTGCTGAATTTTTTGAATTCTTGCACCTATTAAAAAATCAATATTTTCTTGAAAAAAATCTCTAAGAGTAAGGTAATCAATATTTATCATTATCTTCCTCTATAATAATATCTGTTATTGTAGTTTGATTGAATATTAGAATAGTTGGAGTAATTGTTGTACATGCGGTTTCTGGTTGCATAGTTAGATTGTGCCTGCCAGTATGGTACGGGTTTATAGTTTACCTGTCTGTTGTAATTATTTCTATATGATTGCGTTGTCATAGTTTTATATGCATACGGATTAATGGAATCTGCATATACAATGTTGATAAATGAAAATAATAAAAATAGTATACTAATCCAATATTTCATAACAGTATTATAATACAAAGCATGTTTAATAATTCTTTTTGTACAATCAAGTTTCTTATAATATTCACTTGCGAAGAGATTATTGTTATAGTATAATATATATAAAGGATATATTGTATCGTTATGGAAGCATTATACAAGATTTGTATTAACATGAGTTATCCTCTCTCTGCTAGTATTGGCGCTGTGTTTCGTTTCGGGGGGGGGGGTAAAAGCCTTATCGTTACTTAGTTATAGCTGTTTGGTGTGTGTATGTTTTTCGGAGGTGTATCTTGATAACCTTC
>CALUVK010000119.1 GCA_944324205.1 Candidatus Gastranaerophilales bacterium
CTACTCTGCGGCTTTTTGCAAAATCCTCTTTGCCATTTACAATTACAGGACTGGAGAAGCTTGCGCCTTCGACTATAATCATCTTTCTTAGTCGATTTCCGTTTGATTTATTATACGGAGTATCTGTCATATAATTAGCTACTGCAAATGCACGTTTTAAGCTTAATTCCATATTCTTCATATACTGTTCGTCTTCTGAATACTTGCCCTTAAAGGTTTGTGAATCCGTATGCCCTTGAATAATTATTTTTTCAATATTTTTATCTAAATATTCATTTGAAAAAATAGAGTTTAAATATGCGGGGGCAAACTTGTCTAAATATTTTTTCCCTTTATCAGAAAGTTCGTAACTATTAATTTCAAACAATTCTAAATCTGAAATTTTAACAATACCTGTGACTTCATCCACATTTGCATCAATATTTTGTTCTTTTAGAGTCTGTTCCAGTGCTTCTGAAGCTTTTTTTTGTTCAAGTTTACTTTGAATTTTTTCGTAATAGCTTGTCATATAGGTATAGAAAAATAATACAATAAAGACAAGTACCAATGCTGTCATTAAGTCTGTCATTGTTACCCAAAAGATGTTATCTTGATTATTATCCTCTTTATGGAATTTTATTCGCACGTTGCTTTCCTCTATATATTAGAAACCTATTCCGTTTTTGTCTGTTTCTTCTTCGCTCTATTTACTATCTTTAAGGTTTACTCACTTTATTTCCTACCCCTAGCTCTAGAATAGTTTGTCGACAATGTCGCCGCCGGAGTTGTTTGAAGCTGTTTCGTTAAGCTTATTTAAGCTGTATAGAATATTTTCGAGATATGGTATTGTTGTTTCATTTAGAGATTTTGCAATTGATTTAGCGAAATCTTCAGGAAGAGATTTTAAAAGCTTCTCGTTTGTAATATTCTGGATTTTTGATTCTTTAACCAAATCAATTAAAAACTTCTCACTGGTTACAACATCAAACAGTCGGATTAGTTCTTTTTGTATTGATAAGTAGTATTTTTTACACATTTTGTTGTATAAGATTTTTTCGATAAACATAAACATTAGAGAAAAACCAACTGCAAATACTGAACATAATGCTGCAATTTGAATATTCGCAATAAGTCCGTTCAGAGAATTTCCGACATTTTCATCCATTGAAAAATTAACCTGTGTAAATGCAATAGCCATTTTAAGAAATGTAAAAAACGGACCTAAACCGGTTAACAATGTTGGCATGGTTTGTATAAATTTATGGTTAATTTTTGAATAAACAAGGGTTTCTTCATTAAAAAAATACGAAGCATCTATAGTAAGATAAATTTCGGCATTGTATTCCCCTGCAGATTTAGCATTTTGGGATGCTACATATAATTTTTCCGGGAAAATGAGGGCTTTTTTGAAATCTTCCCAAGCTGTTGTAGTAAAACTGTTTGCGCTCATAAATTTGTCAATTTCCTGAAATCTGTAAGAGAGTTCCTTTTTATTCAGTGTCTGAAGAAATTCGCAGACAGATTTTAAGTTTTTTTCTACTTTTGCATAATTTTTAAGAACAGTCATTATAAAAAACAAAAAAACCGCTGTAATGATTAAAATTGCAGGTTCAGTAAGAATTTTTACTAAAGTCATGAACTCCCTTCCTCTTTTAGCCCAGTAGGTTCTATCAGGATAATTATAGCATAAACCAAAGTTTTAGGCTAGAAACAGAATATTTTTGATAATAAAAAGGCAATTTTTCATCTTTCCAGGTTTTTATATATGTAGAAAGGTTTAAATATGACAATTTCTGTTAATGATATAACACAAATTAAAGCTTTAAATTTTACTTCAGTCAGGTCAGATAATAAAAAGTCTGATAATAAAAAAGAAGTATCTTCTAAAGTTATTTATTCAACACTGGCAGCCGTTGGAATTACGGCCCTGTCAATAATTGCGCTTAAGAAAAAAGGCGGAAAAAATAATCCCTCAGATATAAAAAAAATAAAAGGTCAAACTCTTAAAGTAAAGGACATGACTGCAGAAGAGAAAGAAAAATTAATAAAAGAACTTCAAGCAAAAACTGACAATCCTGTAACAAAAGACGAAATCCGAAAGCTTATAGAAAATGGGGAATGGGATAATCTATAAATTGATATCGTGTATGAAACCTGCAATTATTTCTATTACCTTTCTCACTTATTCACTTTTTATATTGCTTATAGTAATATGTTGTTATGAGAAGAAAAGTTTTAGGGACAGTTTGTTGTTTTGCTATATGCGCGATATTAGTGCAAAATCAAGTGAGAGCGGCTTCGACTGGTGCTTTTGCAGAGCATTATAATCTGGCTCAGAATTATTTAATGCAAAACCAGTACTCATCTTCTATTGTAGAGTTTAGAAAAGCTTTAAGAATAAATTATCTGGACAATTCAGCGAGAATCGGGCTGGTAAATGCTTATCTTGCAAGAGCTACATATTATGCAAATCAAGAAAAGAATTACGATAAAGCCGCAAATGATTTTAGAAGTGCGTTGTTTTATTTAAAACTATATCCTTCAAAAGATCAAACTGTTCAAAATTCTGCAAGCATGATAGTTTCGGCTACAGAAAATTTAAATCAGTGCTTAAAAGTAATTAGTTTTGATACAACACCGGGTTCTCGATATAAAAGAGCTGAAGAATTAAGGGCTATGGGGAATTTTTCAGCAGCAGCTTATGAATTTTCAAAAGCTGCTGAAGGTGAAAAGCTGGCTGGTGATTCTAATATCCAAATTGCGGATTTATTAAAGCTGTTAGGTAATGAACCGCGTTCTGCAGATTTTTATAAAATTGCTTTGGAAATTAAGCCGACAGACGGACTTTTAAGAATGAAATATGCACGAACGCTTGATAAATTGGGGCGGTACGATGATGCAGTTGTGCAGTATAATGAAGCATTAGCAAACTCAAAAGGCGATATGGAAGTTTTGTATGCTCTAGAAAGAATTTATCTTAAGAAGCTTGCGCAAACGCCTAATGATGCAGAACTGAATGCAAATATTGGAGCTATTAAACAGGCTCAAGGTGATTTTGAAACGGCATTAAGTTATTATGGTAAAGCCGAAAAGCTAAATCCATCCAATGTAACAACAAGATTGAATGTCGGAACACTTTTTCAACAGCGGAAAGAATATCAAAAAGCTATTCAATCATATGATTCTATCTTAACTCTCTATCCTAATAATACAGAAGCTTTGTTATATAAAGCTCAGGTGTATAAAGAAATGGGTGATAGCAAAACTGCTTTAAATCTGTATAAAAGAATTCTATCAATAGATCCAAATAATGCTGGTGCAAAAGCAGAAATTTCTGGAGCTATGAAGGAAGCTTTAACGCCAAAAGAATATATGGATTATCTGGTGAAGAACTCAAGTGCCAGTGAGCTGTATGATTATACTTATAAATTACACCAAGATAATAAGATTGATGATGCAATTGCCGGTTATAAGTCTGTTATTTCAAAAGATGATTCTAATATAAATGCGTACGTAAATTTGGCAATTTGTTACGCTTCAAAAAATGATTATAATAGCGCTATTAGTATCTTGAATACCGCGAAAACAAAATTTCCGGCAAACAATCTTGTTCTAAAAACATTACAGAGTGTTCAACAGGATTCTGCTTCTTCGAAATTAGCAAATGCAACAACTAGTTATGAAAATAAGGATTATAAACAAGCAATAGCACAATATATGGCAATTAATCCTCCAACAGAAGATTCTCTTCTCGGTATTGCGGCTTCTTATCAAGCTCTCAATGATTATAATAGCGCAATTGAGTATTATAAAAAAGCTGAACAGATAAATCCTAAAAATGCAGAAATTCCTTATTATATTGGTTATTTATACTCAGAACAACAAAATTGGAATTTAGCGGAAACATATCTAAATAAAGCTGTTCAGTTAGATTCTCAATCACAGGCAAAAGAGCTTTTGGCATATGTTAATCAGAATGGTTCATTATCTGTTTTGAATGAAGGCATTGAGTTGTTTGAAAAGAACAATTTCCAACAAGCACTGGCAAAATTTAATGATGTCTTGAAAAAAGATGCTCAAAATGCCTATGCATATTATTATCGCGGGTTGATATACGACGAACAAAAACAACAAAAACTCGCAATTAATGATTATTTGAATGTTTTAAAGTTCTCAAATGAATTTCCTATTGCAAATTATATGCTGGCTGTAGACTATGATACGCTAAATAATTATAAAGAAGCTTATAAATATTATCAAAAATTCACCTCTACATATTCTACTGATGATGAATATTTAAAATATGCAAAATCAAGAATGGCAGAATTAAAACCATACGTAGGCGGATAATAAAGTTTTAGATTCTGAAAACTATGTCAGTATCTGCTTTCTAGCCGGAATTTTATACATGAATGTAAAGAATTGTAACAATTTTCTTAAAAACCCTAAAGTTTGAAAAAAAAATGCCGTTATATATATTACAAAGAAAAGAATGAAAAAGGAGTAGAAAAATGACAGACGGCATCGGTAGACTTACAGGATATGGAAATTATGGCGTAGGCGGTTATATACCGCAAAGAAGAAATGGTGAAGTTTCTAAAGAAGCTCAATCACAAGCCCAATCACAAACAAATAATTATGAAGAAACACAAGTAGATCCTTCAAAAGTAATGGATTTTCTTTCCAGTAATAATTTCTTTGTAGCAGCACCAGTTACTGCGGATGTCAATGAAGTTGATAATGCAACTCAGGATAGGGTTGCCGGATATATGGAACAGTTTGAAATGATTTATGGTGTGGTGCAAGAAGAATTTGGTGAAGAATTGGCACCTGCTGTAATGGACATTGTGATGGATAGATTGATGGGTATGGCAGAATAATTCTAATTTCTCTTTTCTTTTCTACAAATTTATTAAAAGACTAATTAAAAATTAGTCTTTTTTCTTGAATAGGTTATATATTGAAAATATTACAAAGATTACTATAGAAATGATGGCTTTACAGCCCAAGTAAATTGAGGTTATAATATATTTATGAGTTCAGTAGCTGAAGATAAAAATTTAAAAATGGTCGGTCTGGAACTCATGTTCCTTACCCCTGAAAAATACAGTCATGAAGACGGTATTACTGCTGTTGAGCTGGCAAAATTAGTAAATTTACCCATTGATGAAGTTAAAAAGAAGTTGCAAATATTAAAAGACAAGAATATTGTAAGAGTAAAAGGGATAAATCCTAAGTATTGGAAATTTGATGAATATAATTTCCAAAGACTGGATGATGACGATGATATTTTTCATTTACTTTGTAATTTTGAAGACGTAGATTTTGACAGATATTT
>CALUVK010000120.1 GCA_944324205.1 Candidatus Gastranaerophilales bacterium
AAACAAGATGTACTTAATGTTCATATTAACACAATAAATGCTATGAAAATTGTGTATAATTTAGATATTACAGGGTATGAAATTACAGACGAAGCAGTTGGTGTAGAGTTTTTTATAGAACAGTCCGGAGCTTCAACAGGAAATGTAAAAAATCTAACTACACTAAAAAAAGCTGCAAAAAAACTTTTACAAAAAGGAGCGGAAGCAATTGCTATTGTCTGCAGGTTTCCTGATGAACAGGGTGACGATTACGCCAACGGGATTGGAGTTGATCCAGTTGGCGGAGTGGAAGCTATTATTTCGCACTATATATCAAAAGAATTAACCGTTCCTTGTGCACACGCCCCGGCATTTGATAATATTGAAATATGTACTAATATTGTTGACAAAAGATGCGCTGCAGAATATATAACACCAACATTTTTACCTTGTATATTAATAGGATTAAACCAAGCGCCACTGATATCGAATACCGGTATTAGTGTTGATGATGTAGATTTTTTAGTTATTCCATACAATTCAATCGGCTGTATTCCGGTGTTAGAAATGGTAAAAAGGGGTAAAAAGATTTTTGCCGTAAAAGAAAATAAAACCGTTTTGAATGTTACACCCGTGAATTTTTTATCGCAATGTGATATAATGAATACATACGAAGAAATTATGGAGCGAATACCGTATGAAAAATTTTAAAAAAGCTTTTACTTTGGCAGAATTACTATTATGCCTTGGCATTATTGGTGTAATTTCCGCAATGGGTCTTGTCATAGCAAAACACGGCACCGACAAAGCGTACAATTTGTTTTATTATAACGGTTATATAAACCTTTATAATGCAATAGCAGATGCACGTTCTTCCAGTGATAATATTGATGAGCTTACAAATACCCAGATTATGCAGCACGTAGCCGCTGTGTTTAGTAACAATGCAGCTATGTTAGACAACAAAACTTTTACAATTGCCCAAACATTGCCTTCTTTGAACTTTATGACATACAAAGCTTATGGATTACAAATTGATGATCAGGACTTAAAAGGTGATAGCTCATATTGGGAAAATAATAAGAATGATTTAGAATATAATGACAAAAACAACTACGACAGCAGATACCCAACCTCTGGCGGTGGCCTCGGTACTAATGGCAGCGGCGGCAATGGCGGCAGTGGTGGCCTCGGCGGTAACGGTAGGGAAAATCCGGATGATTCGGACGATGACGGGCACGGTAACGGCGCCGGTGATCAAGGCGATTCAAAAGGAGATGGTGATTCCGGTGTATACAATAACGGTGCTCCGCCAGAAGGTCCGGGGGCCAATGTAGAAATTGGTAATCCGGAAACCTGGCCAGGTCCAAATACTGCCGGCTCTATTGCAATAAACACAATAAACGGTATTACATACTATTATCCGAATACTCTTAACAGCGAACTGAACGGTATTGATGCAGGTGCTGAAGTTACAAGCGCAATTCCTATTACAATGACAGTTCCACAGAGAAAAACTCGTACCAATGATGGAATTGCAACAGTATTATTAGTATATGTTAATGCTGACAACGGATATCTTATACCTGTAGCACACGAAGATACAGTTGACCTGCAAACAAGACGTGATTTACTTCCGGCGTATATTGATAACGGAAGAGTCGGAAGAAATAATGCCATCAACAGAAACAACTTCGAATTCCAGAGAATAGCTTATGCAAGCTACAGAGATGCCTTTTGTACAATAAGAAACAACAGAGGATTAGGTAGTTTGATTACCTGCGGCGGTGCTCAAACTGTATTTCCGAGAGAAGGTATCTTAAAAATCGGTAACCCGAGAAATGCTAAGTAGGAAACAAAAACAACACAAATAAAAAAGTCCGGAAATATCCGGACTTTTTTATATAACATTAAAAGTTTTATTTTAAAGTTACTTTATTGTTCTCTGCCAGGAATTGCATAACCTTTTCATTTAATGCCTGCTGTGAAAGGGCATTAAATACTCCCGGTGTTTGAGAAAGCTGCTTAATCATTGTCGGAGCATCAATATTATACATTCTGCTTAATTCTGACAATTTTGCACCAAAATCAGCTTGAGAAACTGTTATATTTTCTTCTTTAGCAATTTTATCAATTACCAGAGAATTTTTTACTCTAACTGCAGCATCTTCTTTTAAGCTGTTCATAATACTATCATACCCCTGTGCTTGTACAGCCTGCTCCCAGCTAAAACCTTGCATAGTAAGTTTTTGCTTATACTCTTCTACAAGCTGATCAGCTTCTCTATCAATCATTGATTGCTGAATCTCAACCTTAGCATCACCTGTAACTTTTTCAAAGATTGCCTTTTCAGAATTTGTTCTATCAATATCAGCTTTCTGATTATCTAAATATTTCTGAATATCAGCCTTTAAATCTTCAACCGTTTTAAAAGGTCCTATTTTTTGAACAAATTCATCATTTAATTCCGGCAATACTTTTGTTTTTATTTCATTGATTTTACATTTAAAGACTGCCGGCTGGCCTGCAAGTTTCTTTTCGTGATATTCTTCAGGGAATGTTACATTAATTTCGAATTCTTCTCCAAGAGTTCTATCAACTAATTGTTCTGCAAAACCGGGAATAAAGCTTGAATGTGCTAAATCGAGTGTATAATTCTTAGCATCACCGTGTTCAATCTTTTCACCATTTGAAAAACCTTCAAAATCAAAAACAACAATATCCTTATCAATTGTTTTTCTATCAGTCACAATAACTGTAGCTGCATGCTGTTCTAAAAGACTATCTATTGACTTTTGCAAAGCATCTTCAGGTGTTTTATATGCTTCTACTTCCAAATTCAAACCTTTGTACTCACCTAATATTACTTCCGGACGAAGCTCAAGTTTTGCGGTAATTTTTAAATCACTTCCGATTTTATAATCATATGACTCGACATATGGTTGAGCTACGACATCAAAATTATTTTCCTTAATTACTTCAGAAAATATTTTCGGTAAAGCTCCTTCCAGAGCTTCGTGCTTAATTCTATCTTCGCCGACGTATTGCTCAACAATATTTCTTGGGGCTTTACCTTTTCTAAACCCGGGAATATTTACATACTGAGCTAATTTCTTTGCCGCACTGTTGTAAAAGTTAACAGCTTCTTTTGCAGGAATTTCAATATCAACTTTTACCATATTGTCTGCTTGTTTTTCAATAGTTGTGTTCATTTATTTATCCTCTTTTCTGGTACTTATATAAATAAACCCTACTATAAACAGAGGATATATGCAACTATAATAAAAAAGAACGGTGATAAAACACCGTTCTTTTTATCTAACAATCATTTATACTAAGCCTTCTTTTACAGCTTTTACTGCAGCTTGAACTCTGTCATTTACACACATTTTTTGCAATATCGAACAAACGTGAGCTTTGGCGGTATGAACACTCACAATAAGCTCCTTAGCAATTTCAGTATTGCTTTTACCCTCCACAAGGTGTCTCAATACTTCAAACTCTCTGTCTGTTAACGGAACTCTTCCTTCTTCTGAACTCTTATCTCTTAAAATACCCAGAGTTTCTTGTTTTGGGAAAGAATCTAACACTTTTCTTGCAATTACAGGATCAAGCCAGCAGACACCGCTCTTAACATCTCTTATTACATCTGCTAATTTTGAAGGATCAATATCCTTAAGACAATAAGCCATTGCTCCGGAGGATAAGGCTGCTATTACTTCTTCTTCTCTATCATGGGAAGTAAGAGCAATTACTTTAATATCCTTATTCATTTCTTTTATTTTTACAGTTGCTTCTATACCATTCATACCTGCAAGGCCTAAATCCATTAAAACAATATCAGGAGAATGCTGCTCTATAAGTTTCAGTCCATCTATAGCATTATCACTTTCGGCAACTACATTGATATCTTCATTAGAATTCAATGCACATCTTAAACCTACACGAGTGAGTTTAAAATCCTCTATTATAATTACACTGATTGTCTTAGTTTCTGTACTAATTGCTGCTACCATTTGATTAATCCTCCTATTGGGCCTTATTACACTTCGCTTTGCCCTTTACCCCTCTATTAAATAATAGTCATACTATACAGTATATTACCCGGTTATCTTATTTTTCTTGAACATTAAAATTTAATAGAAAACCATAAAATGGTTTCTATTGATTTTATTCCTATTCTTCAACCCATATCAATACAAATATTCCTATGCTATAATATATCTGAGGTTAACATGTTATTATCAGAATTTGATTATGAATTACCGGAAGAATTAATAGCACAACGTCCGAGTGATAAAAGGGAAAACTCACGGATGCTGGTTCTTAATAGAGCTGAGCATAAGATTTTGCATAAACATTTTTTTGATATAGTTGATTTATTAGATAAAAATCATATTTTAATTTTAAATGACACTAAAGTAATTCCCGCTAGACTATATGGCTATAAGGACACAGGAGCTAAGATTGAAGTTTTTCTTCTTAAAGAAAGAGAAAATAAAGTATGGGAAGTTTTAATAAAGCCTTCTAAACGAGTACGGGTAGGAACTATAATAAAAGTTTCGGAAGAGCTTTCTTGTGAAGTAAAAATGCCGCTTCCAGATGATGGAAAATGGCTTGTAGAGATGCAATATGAAGGAGACATTTTTACTCTTTTACATAAAGTCGGTAATATTCCGCTACCTCCGTACATTGAACGCAAAATGACCAATGACGAATTAAAAAAATTAGATTTTGAAAGATACCAAACGGTATACGCAAGAAAAGAAGGCTCAGTTGCAGCTCCAACAGCCGGACTACATTTTACACAAGAAATTTTAGAAAAATTAAAAGATAAAGGTATTCAAATCGGATATGTAACACTAAATGTAGGCATCGGAACTTTCAGACCGGTTAAATGTGATAATATTCTTGAACACCATATGGACTCTGAAACCTTTGAAATAAAGGAAGAAACGGCAGAATTAATAAACAAAGCAAAACAAGAGGGAAAAAAGCTTGTCGCTGTTGGTACAACAACAGTCCGGACGTTAGAAAGTGCATATAAAATGTTTGGAGAAATTAAAGCTTGTAAAGGAGCTTCTGAATTATTTATATATCCTCCATATGATTTTAAAGTCGTTGATAAATTAATAACCAACTTTCATCTTCCCAAATCGACGTTATTAATGCTTGTAAGCGCTTTAGCAACAAAAGATTTTATTTTTGAAGCATATGCAGAAGCTATAAAAGAAAAATATCGGTTTTACAGCTACGGCGATTGCATGTTTATCAATTAAACAGACTGTTATAATAACCAACTATAATGGTTGATTAAATTTTGGCAT
>CALUVK010000121.1 GCA_944324205.1 Candidatus Gastranaerophilales bacterium
CTTAGCCTTATAAAATCTAGAAGAAGCATAAGGCAATATAAGGATGAAGAAATTTCAGAAGAAACTTTTGAAAAATTAAAATCAATGCTTGCTTATGTACCTACAGGATGTAATTCTCATTCGCTTCACTTTAGTATTGTAGAGAAGAAGTCTGCTATGGATATAATAAGAAATAAAGTAAACGAACTTGTTTTAAAAACACTTTCATACAAAGCACTTTCTCCATTAGTAGATAAGTTTTCAAAGTATAAAGAAACTCTTGAACATGGTGAGGATGTAATTTTTCGCGGTGCACCTCATATGATAGTTGCTTCTTCTTCAATAAAAGCCCCATGTTTGCAAGAAGATCCTATTATTGCACTCAGCTATCTTGAACTATATGCACAGCATCTCGGTCTTGGAACATGTTGGTGTGGTTTTGCGGAGATATGTCTGAAATTTTTTCCTGAAATTTGTGATATGTTAGAAATACCGGCCGGTTATAAACCTGTGTATGTAATGTTGCTGGGAGTCCCTGCCGTTAAATATCAAAGAGTAATCCAGCCGGAGGCAGTAAATTTTTCAGAGATAAAAGAGATACGTCCTAAAGATTCTTGCTTCTTTTGTAAAGCAAAACGGTTATTTACTAATTTTATAAGATAGCAGTTTAATAGATAAAGCGTGTGTCTAGATATTATATTTTCGCAGCTAGATTCTGTTTGAATAAAAGAAAACAGGTCGGTTATAATATCCTTCCTGTTAAGATTTTACACTAGCCGAAATATAAATAGCAATTTCATTGTACTATAAAATTCAGAAAATTTCAAATATTAAACGTGAGAATATTTAATGGTATATACTAAATATTAAATGTATAAAAGTGTGAAACTTAGATATAATACAGAAAAAAGTAATAAAATCCAAATGTTAACTTATGTAACAAATATATCTTTTGTATATACAAATTTGTCAATTTTCTTTACATTCATGTTTTTAAATATATAAGAGGCGAGATATGAATTACAAATTTGATTCAATAGTAAATAAAACAGAAGCAGCAGCATTAAAGGATATGATATTTAAGCGGGCGGCAGAACGTGCACAATTACTCAATGAAGATGTTCAATCTGATGTTATGGATTTGGCGCGGGATTCATTTGTAAGTGACAATAATCCGTTTTCGCGTATTATAAAGGACAATGTTAAGCAGGAGCCTGTGCCAGAGACGACTACGCAAGAAGTTCATCAAAATGAAGAGATAGGGTTCCCTGTACGAGAACCGAAAAAGCTTGAATTAAAACAAAACAAAGTTGTAAATGATCAAATTTCATCTGCTGTAATACAAAATAATATGCTTGAAGCAAGGAATACATTAAGTAATAAGCAGAGCTTTATGGGTGCTTTGAATTTTTTGAATTCTCAGGCGGCAATTTCTTTGATAAAGACTCGTGCTGATAAGTTTGAAATGGTAGTATAAAAATTACTTTTTTGTATAAAGTTTAATTTTTATTCCCAAAATTCTCAAAACTTTTGTTTTTGTTTTGCCCTGATATTCATTTTTTATTGAAAATAACCAGTTTAAGAATGAGTCATGATTATCGGGCTCAGTTGAATTTTCATAATCATTTTTTAATTCTTCATATATAGAAGTATGCTTGGCATATTCCCACCATTCATCTCTAAACTTATTTCCACAGCCTTTAAAGGCAGGCTTTAGTCCTGTTAAATGTACTATTATTGGATTTTCGCGAGCTTCAAGATATTCGTTTTCTTCTTTTCCTTCAAATTCGTAATATCCGCCTCTCCACCAGGTATCCATATAGTTATATTTTGGATGAAGTACGAGTTTTTTTTCATCAGCAGCTTTGTTTATTGAATCCTGATCACAAAATTCAATTATTTTTTCGTTGTTTTTAGCAAAATCTATAACTTTATCAAAGAATTTTTCTTTTATGCAGAAATCACAATTAAATAAAAGCATGCCGGAATTTACATAAACAGGGCTTTTCATGCCAAGTCTTTTTACGTATTTATTTACCCCCCAGACATCTTTTACTCCGGCAAAAAATTTCCCGTCAAGATTAAGAGAAAAAAGTTCGTCTAAATTTCCCCTTACAAGGGTATCACAATCCAGATACAAAATTTTCTCCAAATCCGGACACATGTCGGGAAGTTTTATTCTGAACCATGCCTGAACCGTTACCCAGTGTGAAAGAACAAGCCCGCTGAAATCCGCTTCATTCATTTTAAGAAGTCTCAGTTTTCCGCCCGCTTTTTTAAGTTTTTCAACACTGTTTTCTGTCAATTCGGAATACATGATAATAAATTCAACGTCATTATTATGTTCCAGGACGCTTTGCATTGAAACAATAGTCTGGTTTACATACTTATCATCCGGCGCATAAGCTATATTTATTTTCATTCTTCTCTCTCCAAAATTTCCATAATCTGCGGATATTGCTTAAGTATAACTTCATAAGCTTCTTCCAAAGATGTTCCGACTCCTTTTTTATTAATTTTACAAAGTCCAAACTGCTGCGAGTTTTCAACATAGTCTATTGATTCGGAATATCCCTTAACAAGCCTCGTTTTATATCCGCTCAAAACAGCCATAGCCCATAGCCAGATGTCATCATGCGTGGGAAGAAGCTTTTTTATAAGCTCTTCATCACAAACATCTTTATAAAAACAATGCGGCGGATAAAGAACGGCGCCATAACCTGTAAGCCTGTTTTTAAAACTGGCTTTCCCCCTGTTTTTATCCAAATATAATTCTCTTGTTTTTGCCCAGCATATTCTCTTATTTTCAACTCTCAAAATATCACACCTGTGCGCCTGAATTTCATCTTTATGCTCCAAATATGATTTGTAAAGCGTCTCAACTGTATCCGGCGCATAATAAATATCATCGTCTACCGTTATAATAACCGCATCCGGATATTTTTTTAATGCCGGAATAATTTTTTTATAAGAGCGGATATCTCTATACCAGTCTATAGTTAAACCGTACTTTTGCAAATCCAAAAGCTCCTGCGGCAAGTCGTTTTCCCCATTCGGAAACTGTTCCGGTGCAAGCCAGAGGATTACCATATCCGGTTTCAGAGTCTGTGTTAAAAGAGTTTTTATTGTTTTAACAACAATATTTATTCTTTCAGGAAAACTCGTCAGAGAAACAATAAGGGGTATCTCTCTTTTTTTATCAGTAATTCCGCATTCTTTCAGAGCTATATTTTTCGGTTTACAGTTCTTTTTAATTCTGATTAGTAAACCAAATAAGTTTATTATAATATGACCGTCAAAGTACTGAATAAGTTTCACTCATCAATTCCTTATAAGTTTTCATAATATCATTAGGAGTAACATTTTCACCGACAAGAGTTTTTGCCGGATACAAAGTTTCATCCGACGCCCACATCTCGTCGCATCCTGCATAAAAAATTCCGACTACCGGAACGGAAAGAGCATTTGCAAAATGTAAAGTTCCTGTATCTACCGTAATACATTTCCCGCAGATTTTCAAAATATTTGCAAGCTCAGGAAACGTTGTACATCCGACTAAATCAACATAATCAAAACATCCGGCTTTTCTGAGATTATGGCTGAAAGTTTCTGCAACTCTTCCGGCGCCTGTTAAAACAGGAGTTAAACCTTCGCTGTTCATAAGCTCTATAAGCTCCCTGCAATCATTTACTCCCATATCTTTTTTATAAAAATTACTCGTTGTACATAAAACAACAGGATTTTTAAGCCCGCCAACCATATTAACAACAGCAGTATCGGTTTTCGGCGGATAATACTTTATCGGCAGATTTTTATGTTCGCCTGTTAAAGCCTCAATCATTCCGCCCCATTTATCTTTCATATGAATATAATCTTTAAGTTTAAATGACTCTTTTGTATGCCAGATAAAACTTTTGTTATGCGAGATAATATGTTTTGCTCCGATTAGACGTGATATAAGAAGATTTCTTTCATTAGCATACGTTACAAAAGAAGCGTCAGGTTTTTTGTACGGGAAATTTTTAACAAATTTCAAAATTCCGCCCAAAGTTTTATCCCTATGTTTATCAAAAGCAATAACTTCGTCAACTCCGTCCTGATATTTTGCAACATCAATATAAGGTGTATCACAGACAAAAACAATCTTTGATGACGGATAATACTCTTTTAAATTCCGTACAAGAGTATTCGTAACCAGCATATCCCCGATACAAGCCGTATTAAATATTATAAATAGCTTTTCCATGGAAAACATTTTAACACAAAAAAACGTTTAAGTCTAATAAGCAATTCGCTTAAAGCCTTAGATGACAGTATGTTTGATATTTTTATTATCCATCCCAATCTGTTGCCGAGTTTTTATAAATGGTGGGCGATACAAGGCTCGAACTTGTGACCCCTTGAATGTCGTTCAAGTGCGCTACCAACTGCGCCAATCGCCCTTAGATTATATTCTAATAAAAAAAAGAGCTGCTTGCAAGTTTTATCTTTCCTAAAAGTTATTAAAAGACTTTTTGCCGGTTTTGTGATACAATTAGCCGGGGAGAGGTATGATGTTTGATTATTTTAAAGGGCTTATTACTGATAAAAGAAGAACTTCAAAGGGTTGTTTTGTAACAATTGAGAGCTCAGGAACTGGATATTTGCTTGAAGTTGGTGAAAGAGATTTTAACTTGTTTTCAATAAATGAGAATGTTGTCCAAAAAATTTATACTCTTTTAACACACAGAGAGGATGCAATGTCTCTTTACGGGTTTTCAAATAAAGAAACCCGGGATATTTTTCAGATACTTCTTTCTGTATCGGGCGTAGGGGCTAAAATGGCAATTGCTCTTCTGAATGAGTTTGACGCATGTGATTTAATTACACTTGTTATAAATGGAGATTTTAAAGAGCTTACACGTGCAAAAGGTGTAGGGCCTAAACTCGCGCAAAAAATAATTTTAGAGTTAAAAGACAGGCTTATGAAAACAGAGCTTCCTAAAGCTGCATGTACTATTCCACGTTCACAGGCGGTGGATGATACGCAAGCAGTACTTTTATCTCTCGGATATGAAGAAAAAGAAATTGAAACGGCTCTTGCTAAAATTCTGCCTGCTATTGAAGATAGCTCTAATTCTGAGGAAATTTTAAGAAAAGTATTAACCTGTCTTTCTATGTAAATTATTGTAAACTTTTTTTTAGATTAAGGCAAAAAAAATTTTTAGCCGCGTTCTTATATTAGAAGAAGAAGGTTAAAAATGAATTTAAAAATATCAACAACTAGTTT
>CALUVK010000122.1 GCA_944324205.1 Candidatus Gastranaerophilales bacterium
ATTGATTATTATATAACAGATAAGCTTCAAAAAGGCATGACTCCTGTTCTTGCAATCAAGGGTAATCTTGATATGGCTGATAATATGAAACTTCTGGATATGACTTTGAATATTCCGCGTCCGCTTCCGAGTGAATTCTTGAATTTCTTAGCCTGTCAGAAGATATTCAGAAAAGGAACTATTTCAGGGGATTTAACAATTGATAATACCGGCGAATTTCCGAAAATGGCGGGTGTAATTTCGTTTGATAAAGTATTTATTCCGGCGCAGAGACTGTTTATTAAATCGGCTAAAATCGGTGCTAAGGACGATAAGTTAGGTGCGATTGCAGAGGGAAGATTTAAGAGAACAAAATACGACTTTAACGGATATATTGTAAACGATTTAAGGCTTCCGATTGTAGTCAAGAGCGTTAATCTTACGGTTGATAATGTCGATTTAGAGAAAATGCTTAATGCAAATGTATCTAATACTCATACAACAGAGCCTCCAAAACAGGCGCTTGAGTCTGATAACCAGACAGGAGAGATTTCTGAAGAAACTTTAGGCAACGATAATGCGGCTACATTTACTAAAGGATTGATTGTTGTTGAAAAATGTATGCTTCATCTTGATAAGGGCAAATATAAGCAGGTTGATTTCGGCAATCTTCACGCTAATTTAACTCTTGATAAGGATGGAGTTTTAGAGGTTCAGTCTAATAAGTTTGATATAGCGGAAGGGATTTCTACTTTAAAAGTCAAGGCGGATTTAATAAAGAAACAGTATTATTTAAGGCTTGGCATAAAAGATGTTAACTCTGATATAATGGCAGGGGCTGTACTTGGCCTGCCCAGAGAGATTACGGGTAAAGCAAGAGGCTTGATTGAAATTAATACTGATGAGAGCTTGAAGCTGAACGGAAATATATTGTTTGATATCAAAAACGGAACAATCGAGAAAGTCGGTTATGTTGAGTATCTTCTAAAAGCTGCATCTCTTTTCAGAAACCCGATTGCGATGATAAGTCCGACTACTTTAGGCGATTTAGTCAGCATTCCGGACGGCAGCTTTGACGTTATTGCAGGGGAAATTAAACTAAAAGACAATGTAATTATGCCGATGAAGATAAAATCTTCTGCAAACGAGCTTGCAACATTTATTGTCGGAAGGTATGATTTGATGACAAATGACGCGTCTTTAAGGATTTATACAAAATTCTCGGATAAAGATACCGGTTTTGCGGGATTTTTGCGGAATATCTCATTAAACAGCCTCGCAAACAGGATATCAAACAGCGGTAGAAATGATGCAAACTATTATTCTGCAGAGCTTTCGCAGATACCGAAATTAAAAGTCGGTGAAAATGATGCGCAGGTATTCTTAACAACAGTAGAAGGCGACGTTATTAATTTCAATTTCCTTTCTTCGTTAAAAAGGATTAAATAGTACTAATAAAAAGATTGAACAAAATTTCTGAATATAATATAATACTTTTACTGAGTAGGAGAATTTATATCATGGATGATTACAAAATTATTATTACTGTATCCGGAGCTGATAAAGTTGGTATTGTAGCAGGAGTTTCTAATATTCTTGCAAAATATAAAGTTAATATTGAAGATATTAAACAAACATTAATGCAAGGACATTTTGTAATGTTCATGTTGTGTGATATAAAAAGTTCTGAATTAAATTTTAAAGAGTTGAAAAATGTTTTAATTGAAGAAGGGAATAAACTAGAAGTCGAAATTTGGGTTCAGAAAAAGGGTATTTTTGAAAAGATGCATACGGTATCATAATGTCTTATGAGTCTGAAAAATTGAAAGAAGTTGCTGCACGTTTCAAAAAAATGAGCAACAAAGTTAAATTGCTAAAATTAATAACAAAAGCAAAACAAGAATATGACCAATATGATTATATTTCAAGTGCTGTTGAGCTTAAAGAAGCCCTAAAGATTGATAAAGAAAATCCAATAGTATTAAGAGGACTTGGTTGTATTTGTCAATTTAATAAAGAATATAATCAAGCTCTTGAATATTATAAAAAAGCATTAATAAATTCGGATTCTAAAGAAATAGAATATACTTTGATTGGTATTATCTATTACTTGCAGGAAAAATTAGATGATGCAGTGGAAAATTTTAACCTTGCAATCGATATAAATGATAATAATGAAGATGCTTATAAATATAGAAATCAGGCAATGCTTGAAAATCACCTCAAAATAATCGATTTACAAGAAGCATTAAAAAAATACTTCTAAATTTAAAAAAATTAACATTGCCGTGAAGCAACTTTCTAACAGCAATTTAACATGTGTATAAATCGTCTTAATATTATATGGGAAAAAGTTTTTTTTCCATAGAAAGGAGGTTCTATGCAAATAAAAATATTACTTGTTGAAGATCAAAAATTAATGCGTATCGGAATAAAATCGTTATTTTGCGACTATCCTGAATTGGAAATAATAGGTGAAGCTGTTAATGGCAAAGAAGCTATTGAAAAAGCTAGACTAATAAAACCGGATGTAATTTTAATGGATATTGGACTTCCGGATTTATCCGGTATAGAAGTAACCAAACAAATTTTAGAAAATAATAACAATATAAAAGTAATCATGTTAACTTCTCATATATCTGAAGAAGAACTAACTGCTTCGCTGACGGCCGGAGCAAGTGCTTACGTTATAAAGGATATAAGTACAGATTTTTTAATGAGTGTAATAAAAATGGTAAAAGAAGGGGCTATGTGGATTGATCCTCATGTTGTGCCGTTTATTCGTGATAAAAACTGTGGAGTTATTCCTTCTCGCCAGCTTTCAAGAAGTGCATTTAAAGAACATCATTCAAATCTAACCCAAAGAGAATATGAGGTTCTGAAACTTGTCGTTGATGGACAATCAAATAGCCAAATTGCGAAAACACTTACTATTAGCGAGCATACGGCAAAAGCACATGTATGTAATATAATACAAAAACTTGTTGTTGATGATAGAACACAAGCAGCAGTAAAAGCTTTAAAAGAAGGGCTGGTATAATTTACCAGCCTTATTGTCTATAGAAATATTTTCTTTGTTAAAACTTTAATTCAATATAATTTTGTTCTACAATTTGAATATTATGAAAACAGACTTACACATACACAGCAATTATTCTGACGGCAGCGATAGTATTAATGAATTATTGAAAAAGATTAAACGGGCCAATATCGATTTTTTTGCTTTGACTGATCATGATACTGTGGAAGGTTGCAGGGAAATAGAAAAATTTCATCCGAAAGGTTTTATCCCCGGTGTAGAACTTACTTGTATTTGTGATCAAATAAAATGTCATATTCTGGGACTGGGAGTAAATATTGATAATCCGGAACTTATTAAGTTAATTAATGAGGGTAAAATTTTAAGAAGAAAAAAACTTGAAACAAGAATAAAATATTTAAAAGACAGATGGAATATTGAATTAAATAAAGAAGAACTAGAATGGTTATACTCAAGAAAGAGTGTTGTAAAAACTCATCTTGCAAATATTCTTGTAAAAAGAGAGCTTGCAAATAATAATATAGATGCAATGAAAAAGTATCTTGATGGTTGTAAAACCGGAAATACCCGTTTTGATGGACAAGAAGCAATTAATATAATTAAACATGCCGGCGGTATTGCAATTTGGGCACATCCGCTTGGTGGCGAAGGTGAAAAACATTTAACAGAAAAAGAGTTTCTTCAACGTCTTGATACTATGAAAAATTTTGGAATACAAGGTTTGGAATGTTATTATTCAAGATATAATTCTAAAGAAATAAAATTTCTTGTCGATTGCGCCAAGAAAAATAATTTACAAATTACTGCCGGAAGTGACTATCATGGAAAAAATAAAGATATTCCTCTCGGGAAATTAAGTAGCACAAATCTATCACTCACAAATTTTTATGATATATCTATTGATATTCTAAGTAATTAAATGCAAACTGGTAAATATAATACTTGCGTCTTGCGGTGTTTCTTTATTACCCCAGCCTTTTGCTTTTGCGGAAGTCGTTATATATAACTTTTTTTGTGCACGCGTAATTGCAACATATAGAAGCCTTAAACTCTCTTCTGAATTAAACTGTTTGAGTTCAAGCTCTGATTTGCGTTTGTAATCAGGATTAAATGATTTTACTTCTTCCATAAATAATGATGAAGCTTTAAGTTTTGATTTTTCAACATCTATTGAAAGATTTTTTTCTGCCATCTCGGGCAAAAATACATATTCAAACTCATCGCCTTTAGATTTGTGGAGTGTCATTATTTGTACTTTACCGCGCATGGCGTCTTTATCTTCTTCATCCGAGAAAAATTTAAATCCGCTCAAAGTCGGCTTTTTAGATAATTCTTCCAGACGCTGGAGCGTGAGGTCAAATTTCCCTTGTGAATTCAACCGTTTTACGAGTGTTGCTATTAAATAAACATTTGATTTTTCAATGTCGCTCGTATAATAAAATAATCCTATTTTTATAACAAGTTCTTCTAACGGAAGCGTAGAAGAATTAAGCCAGTACTGCATATCCCACAAAAATTGCGATAAATCTTGTGATTCAATATCATCTCCGTCTTTTTGAATAAACGGAATTTCGGATGCTCTTATTTCGAGCTGCAAGCGCTGTTTATAAAAACCTAAATCAGAAAGAGTTTCATAAGTTGATACAAGAATTTCATTATCATACGGATTCTGAATAAATTTAAGAATAGAAAAAATCGTATTAAAAACACCTTTCTGGCTTAAAGAATCATTTCTTGTAATAGTTTTTAATCCGGCGTTGTTGATAAATTCTGCCCAGCTGTTAACCTGATAATTATTTCTTAAAAGTATTCCGATAGTTGAATCTTTATTTTTTGTAAGAATATTTTTTATCTCTTTTAATACAAAATTCCTTTCCGCAAAAACATTCTCAAAAACATGGGAATAAATTGCATTCTTACTCTCCGGATTCTTTCCGCTAACTCCGTGCATATAACTTTTAAAGAAGGCTTTCGGAAGAATTTTATCCCCAAAATCAACGAGCTTGTTCGCTAAATCCATAACCTCCTGCGTGCATCTCTGGGAATGGTTCATTTCTACGGTTTTATCCGCATTATGAATAAAAGCTCTAAACCCTTCCACATCAGCGTTTGAAAAAGTTGTCGTGATTGCCTGATTAATATCTCCGCAGCGGATTAAGTTTTTATGTTTTCCGCTCAAAAGCGCAATTAATCTTTGCTGTAC
>CALUVK010000123.1 GCA_944324205.1 Candidatus Gastranaerophilales bacterium
AAAGTTCTGCTAAAAAGACAGCTTGATGACGGGTTAATTCTTACGAAAATTTCATGCCCTATAGGTGTTTTAGGTATAATTTTTGAAGCCCGTCCTGATGTGATTTCCCAGATTTCGGCTCTTGCAATAAAATCTTCTAATGCGGTTATCTTAAAAGGCGGAAAAGAAGCTGTTAATACTAATAAAGCAATCTTTAATATCATAAACAGCACACTGGAGAATACTTCCGGCTTCCCTAAAAATGTTATTTCGCAGGTTTTTACAAGAGATGATGTAAATTATATGCTCAAAATGGATAAGTATATTAATCTGATTATACCGCGCGGAGGTAATAATCTTGTTCAATTCATAAAAGAAAATACAAAAATTCCTGTTTTAGGACATGCAGATGGGATATGCCATATTTTTGCAGATAAAACTGCTGATTTAGAAAAAGCTAAAAAGATTATTATTGATGCAAAAAACCAGTATCCAAGTGCCTGCAATTCCGTTGAAACGCTATTAATCCACAGGGATTTTGGATATCCGGAAGAACTCTTGAAAGCTCTTGAGCAGGCAGAGATTACGCTAGTTCCTAATCCTGAAAGCTGGCATAGGGAGTATTCTGATAAAATCCTTGCATACAAATTTGTTAATTCTCTTGAAGAAGCTATTGAACATATAAATGAATATTCTTCGGGGCACACTGACGCAATTATTACAGAAGATAAAGATAATGCGGAGATATTTTTGAATTGTGTTGATTCAGCAGGGGTTTATCATAATGCTTCAACACGATTTGCAGATGGCTTCAGATATGGTTTCGGAGCAGAGGTTGGAATTTCTACTAACAAAACCCATGCCAGAGGCCCTGTCGGGTTGGAAGGCTTAACTATATATAAATACACTCTTCAAGGACAGGGGGATATAGTTAAGGATTATGTTGACGGGAAAAAGCAATTTAAGCATAAGGATTTATAAATGAAAATTGGTGTAATTGGTCTTGGATTAATCGGGGGTTCAATTTTAAAAAAAGGACAGACCGCAGGATATGATATGGTCGGAGTTTCACGTTCTGTAAAAGAGCCGGGCGTAAGCGATGATTATAATACCCTGAAAGAGTGTGATTTAGTATTTGTTTGTACGCCGATGAACAAGACGATTTCTGTCTTAGATAAGCTGAATGATATATTACCTTCCGGAACAATAGTAAGTGATGTTTGTTCTCTAAAAGAGTTTGTTTGTAAAAAGAATTATAACTACAAATTTATTCCGTCTCACCCGATGGCAGGGACTGAAAAACAAGGCTGGGAAGCTTCTTTTGCGGAGCTGTTTGAAGGTGCAGTCTGGGCAGTTACGCCAAAAGAGGATACTGACATAAGAGATTTTGAACTCTTAAAAAAAGTTATTGAGAATTTTGGGGCAAAAACAGTTATAACAACACCGAAAGAACACGACAGAGCTGTTGCTTTGATTTCGCATACTCCAATGCTTATTGCGCAGGCACTATGTAAAAATATTGAAGATAATGAACTTGCTCAAGAGCTTGCTTCTTCCGGTTTTCGCGATACCACAAGGCTTGCGCTTTCAAATATTGAAATGGCAAATGATATGGTAGTTATGAACGAAACAAATATCAAAGATGTGCTTGATAAATTACAGGAAAACCTGGAGAAAATTTTGGACGGGAATTATAAAAAAGAGGCTGAAGATATCAAGGATTTCCGGAAAAAACTTTATGCTGATAAAGTTTCAAGATAAGATTTATTATAATCCAGAGTATCCTTTGAGGCTGCAATACTATATACTGGTTTTGATGCAAATATCCTCTTTGCAAGATTAATAACATCATCTTTTGTAATATTGTCTATTTCATTATAAAGCTTATTGGCGTAATCTATACCGTATTTAGAATTCATCCCGTAACTGATAGAATTTAGTTTGCTTGCAGTGCCTTCATTTTCTATAAGACTTGCTTTCATAGCAAGTTTTGCATTCTCCAAATCCTTATCGGTAAAATTTCCTGCAATTAATTCACCAATCTGTCTTTTAAAACCATTTATAGATTTTTGAACATTGTCATAGCTTATCTCGCCGATATCTTTATTATCGGTTGTTGTTAAAATATTGCAGGATAATTCGCCTCTGTCTCCAAGTTTATCTATAGAAGAGTATACCGAATATGCAAGATGCTCTTTTTCTCTTAAAACATTAAATAACCCGATACTCGAGTTTGTTAGTATTGAATTAAGAATTTCAGCAGTTACGGTTTCTTTTATAGTATTATCGCATTTAAACTTGTAAACCTGCATTATATCAGCTTGAGAATTGTTTGTTATTTGCTTAAGGACTACCGGATTATTGTTTTCTTTGTAAATGGCTGGCGTTTTAATATTATTTGGTTTTACAGGGTTTAACCTTTCAGCAGAAGATAAAATTTCATTCTTTACAAATTCAGCCGGATCTTGCGGAATATTTGCAGTTATTATTCCGCGGGAATTATTAAGCATAAAACTATGGAATGATTTTAAATCTTCAAGTGTAATACTATCAAGACTCGCAAGAATATCTTTTTCAGAGCTCTCATACTTATTGTTAGAGCTTTCCCAGTTGTAATACAATCTTTGTGCTGTATTCTGGCGTTTTAGAATATTATCTTTTACAATCTTTTTTGCCTTGTCTAAATTTTCTTGTGTTAAATTCGGATTATACAAAAGCTTTTCAACACTTTCGAAAACCTTTTGTCTGTTATCAAATATACCGTTTGAACTAATCTTTAATCTGGAAGCCGTTAATCCTGCTGATAGATTAATACAGTTTTCTTCCTGAAATTTCTTCCACTCATTCTCATTCATCCCGTAAGCTCCCATATCATAAATTTCATTCATAAGCTCTATAACACCGGGCTTAGCATTAGACGGAACATCAACCAATAATGAAATATTATAATTTATATTTCTGTTCTTTGTCTCATATAGTCCTAACGCAAAGTTATTATTAAGTGTACAATCGTATACTTTTTGCATATTTACAGGCTCCCTTGACTTTGCCTTAAAACTTATATTTTCCTGTTCAGGGTGCACAAGAGTAACTGCCGCTTTATTGAGATTAAAATATTCTTTTAAAGCACGCGTTACGTCACGAGGCTCTAAAGAGTCCAGAATGCTTTCATACTGCGTAAAATATTCTAACTGTCTGTCAAGCACTGCCTTTCCAATACTGTCATTTACAAAAGAAGAGTATTCCAATGCATTTTCTCTATCTTTCTTAATCTTTAGCTTTAACCTCTCCAGAATTTTATCCGAAACCGGCTCAATTTCCGAAATAGCAGAAAAAGCAGCTCTTAAAGCTTCCTCACTCCTGTTTTCAGATGTATTAAATGCTATATAAACCATTCTCGGGGTGTTTGGATTGGTGCTTATTTTTTCACTGTCAATAAAAGGATATGCATTAAACTCGCGTAAATTTTGGTTCAATTTACAATCCTGCGATTCAAGGTACACTTTTGCAGCGTCAAAGGCGACTTTTTCTTTTATATCAGAATTCTTAGGCCCTGCAAAACCTATTACAATATCGGTTGAAACCGCCTTATCATTTGTAAAATCCTTTCTCACTGTTTTATTTACAGGCTGCATTTTTTCTTCAAACCGTTTGCCGTGTGAGAGTTTAGAAGAATTAAAGTTTTTTGCAGCAAGCTTAATTGCTTCATCCGGATTTACATCACCTGTTATAACAAGAGTCATGTTATCAGGAGTATAATAGTTATCATAATAAGCTTTTACATCCTCTCTTGTAAGATTTTTTATCGTCTTAACACTTCCACCTACCATTTCATCAGCCGGATTTTTTATATTAAAAAGCGTCCTTACAGTCTGATCCATGGCAATTGTCTGCGGATTATCAAGAATCATGTTAATTTCAGAACAAACAGGAGCTTTTTCTTTAGCAATCATGTTCTCTGCAAGCTTCAAATCCTCTGTCATAGCGGCTATAACCTGAATTTGTTTCTCTAAATCTCCTTTATTCAGCAGCGGAGTAGAATTTACATAATCCGTTATCGCATAATTAGTACTTGCATTTGCCCATCCGCCAAGCTCATCAATCTTTTTAAAAGAATCACCTGTCTCAAGCTTGATATGTCCGTTATCTCCATTTGTTCCATTAAAAGCCATATGCTCTAAAAAATGACTTATACCTTTTATATTAGCAGTTTCATTCATTGAGCCGACATTAACATAATTTTTCACAACAGCAGGCGAGCCTTCCATTGGCACGATATTAACTCTATAGCCGTTTGCAAGTTTGTAGCTGTGAACTTCAAGCCCGTTTTCCAGTTTATAAATACCTGTTTTTGTGAATTTTATAGGTATTTTTATGTTGAAATCTTTGGTTACAGAATGCAAATTGTGATTTTTTAAATTTTCAGACTTTTGTTCTGTAGTCTTTTGTGTAACACTACTTCTGTCTGATTTAAAATAAATATTATTAACACAATTTACCTTCATTACCATATTATATAAAAAAACAAATCTGCTTAATAATTGCTAAATTGTAAAGAAAAATAAAGCGTTCTTTGTTTAAAATTTAATTATTTTTATGTTATTCTGATATTAATATACTAGCGAGGGATTATTATGACGGAAACAAAGATAAAAATAGAAGATTTACCTACTGTTTATGATGCAAAATCTACAGAAGAGAAAATGTATAAATTCTGGGAAAACGGAGAGTATTTTAAAGCGGATGCACATTCTGACAAACCTCCGTTTACAATAGTAATCCCGCCTCCGAATGTAACTGGCGTCCTGCATATGGGGCACGCTCTTGACGGAACTTTGCAGGATATTTTAACCCGTTATCACAGAATGAGCGGATATGAAGCACTCTGGGTTCCGGGAACAGACCATGCTGGTATTGCAACACAGGCAGTTGTTGAAAAAGAACTTAGAAAAGAAGGACTTACACGGCACGATATTGGGCGTGAAGAATTCCTTAAACGCACCTGGAAATGGGCAAACGAGCATAAGTCAGCTATTCTTAATCAGTTTAAGCGTTTAGGAGCTTCTTTTGACCTGTCAAGAGAAAGATTTACTTTTGATAAAGGCTGTTCGGAAGCGGTTAAAGAGGTTTTTGTAACTCTATACAATAAAGGCTTAATCTACAAAGGCGCTTATATTGTAAACTGGTGTCCGCGCTGTCAGAGTGCGAT
>CALUVK010000124.1 GCA_944324205.1 Candidatus Gastranaerophilales bacterium
TGGAATTGAGTCATTGTAATGTTTGAAGAGGGTTCAAGTTTTACAAATTGATGAATTTTATATGACAATTCCTCAAAATCGTTCAGCTTTACATCAACACTGGCAGCATTTGCAAGAGCCAGTATATGCAAAAACGAATTTGTAGAGCCGCCCATAGCTAAATCCGCAATTATAGCGTTTCTTAAGCTGTCTCTTGTAATTATATCAAGCGGTTTAATATCTTTCTTTACCCTGTCAACTATCTCCATTCCGCTTTCAAAAGCGATTCTTCTTTTTTCGGAAGATACGGCAGATGCTGTAGCGCAATAAGGAAGGCTCATTCCTAAAACTTCCGTCAGACAGGCCATTGTATTTGCGGTATATAATCCCTGACAGGCACCGGCAGACGGGCAGGAAGCTTCTTCCAGCTCTTCAAGACGCTCTTTTGTAATCTCGCCGTTTCTGTATCTGCCGATTGCTTCAAAAGCTCCTTTTATCATAGTGAGTTTTTCGCATCTGCTTTCTCCGTCGAGCATAGGCCCTGCTGTTACAATAATTGCGGGAATATTAATCCTTGCAGCGGCAATAAGCATGCCTGGAGTAATTTTATCGCAGTTTGACAGGAGCACAAGTCCGTCAAGCTGGTGAGCGTTAGCTACAGTTTCAACGCAGTCGGCTATTAAGTCCCTTGAAGGAAGTGAATACTGCATTCCCGAATGTCCCATTGAAATTCCGTCACACACGGCAGGAACTCCGAATATAAATGCCTGTCCGCCTGCTGTATGAATACCCTTTTCAATCTGGCGCTCTAAATCACGCATTCCTGTATGCCCCGGAACTAGATCAGAAAACGAACTTGCTATCCCGATAAACGGGCTTTCCATATTCTTTTTAGAAACTCCGGAAGCCATCAAAAGACTTCTATGCGGAGTCCTTGCTATTCCTTTTTTTATATTATCACTGCGCATAATAAAACCTCTTTTACAAAAGAATTTTAGCACGAAAACAAGTATATGTAACTTATAATAGTCGTTAGGGTTGTTGGAATTTCATACCCTGCTTTGAATTTCGTCTTTCAAATTCTCTGTCAATTTTATTAAGACAATCCAGTTTTTTCCCTATCCATCTCGGCGCAACAAGTTCTGTCCTTAATCCGTTTCCTGCAAGGCGGTGGATTGTGGTTTTTTGAGGTAAATATTCAAGAAAATCACAAACAGTACTTACATATTCATCCTCTGTCATGAATTCTATCTCGCCGGCTCTGTACATATCTGCAAGCTTTGTACCTTCAAGCGCACATAGCATATGTATTTTTACCCCTTCAGGCTCAAGTTTAGCTATTGTTTTAGCGGTTTCCAGCATCTCATCATATGTTTCAAAGAGATTTAATATTACATGGAGACAGATGTTTATTCCCCTGTTTTTAGTTCTTTCATAAGCTTCCAAAAAACATTTGTAATCATGCCCGCGGTTAATCTTGAGTAAAGTTTTATCATGAACTGATTGCAATCCGTATTCAATCCAGGTGTAATAATCCGGAGCAAAAGAAGAGATAAGTTTTAATTTGTCTTCATCAATACAATCAGGCCTTGTACCTATTGAAATCCCGACTATGTCAGGATGGTGTAAAGCAGCAGTGTAAATCTTTTCTAATTCATTTACCGGTTTATATGTATTAGAAAAAGCTTGAAAATAAGACATAAATTTTTCAGCCTTGAACCTTTGTTTTAAAGTTTCTGCTCCGACTCTCACCTGTTCTTCAATACTCAACCTATTAGAATGCGCCTGCGAAAAACTTCCGCCGTCATCACAGAATATGCATCCGCAATTTGAAATTGTTCCGTCGCGGTTAGGACAGGAAAAACCGGCATCGATGGTTATTTTATAAACCTTTGCTCCGAATTTATCTTTCAAATATCTGCTAAATTGATTATATCTTTTTTCTTCCATCTATAAACTTATTAAATACCATGTAACAAGCGTTAAATAAACAGCCAAGCCTATAACGTCAATTGTCGTAGCAATTACAGGGCCTGAAGCTACCGCCGGATCAATCTTCATTTTCTTTAAAATTAAAGGAGTACAAGTTCCAATCATAGTTGCAATAGTCATATTAAGAGACATCGCAACCCCGACAATAAGCCCTAATTCAAGATTATGCTGCCATCCCCAGGTTACAAATGTTACAAGCATCCCGAAAATCACCCCGATACTTAAGCCTGTTACCGTTTCTCTCATAATATGGTGCCATCCGGAGTTTAATGAAATCTGTCCGGTAGACATACCGCGAACCATAAGCGTAATACTCTGAGTTCCGATATTTCCGCCCAACCCTGCTAAAAGAGGCATGAAAGCGGCAATAACCGGAAGCGCGGTAAAAGTATGGTCAAATTTGTTTGTAACAGTAACCGCAAGGAATTCGCCGATAAGCGTAATAAAAAGCCAGGGAATTCTTGCCTTAATTGAGTGTGCAAGACTTCCTGTAAGCAAATCATCATCCTCATCACCCAAATCCGTAACAATACCTGATGATGTCAAAATTTCATCTGTTGTTTCTTCTTCAACAATATCCTGAACATCATCCCAGGTTACAATCCCCTTAAGATGATTATACAAATCTACTACCGGTAAAGCATTAAATTGATATTTCATAAAAATATCCGCTATATGCCCCTGATAATCATCAACATGAACCTTTACAATATCCTTTGACATAATATCGGAAATATTTAAATCCATCGGAGCTGTAATCAAATTTCTTAAAGAAGCAACCCCGACAAGATGATTGTTTTTATCAACCACGTAAACGTAATAAAGCTCCATGTTTTCCTTTTCAGCTTTAATCCTGATTGTTTCCAGCGCTTCTTTAACAGTCATATTATCATACACGGTTAAAACAAGCGGAGTCATAATACCGCCTGCCGTATCCTCGTTGTATGTCAAAAGTTCTCTAATTTCAGAAGAAAATTTCTGCGGAAGCTGGTCTAAATAAGCCTGCGACTCATCCTCTTCCATATCACCTAAAACGTCAGCAGCTTCGTCATGCGGAAGTTTTGAGATTAATCTTGAAGCAAGCTCCGTATCAATATCGCCTAATATTTCAACCTGCAGCTGCGGCGGCAGATATTCTATCATATCAGCAGCTTTTTCTTCATCTATAAGCGTAATACACTTAAGCCTCTCCTCAGGCTTAAGCTGCTGGAAAATATCAGCTAAATCTGCCGAGTGATAGCTGTTTAACTCATCCCGAAGCTGCGGCTCAGCATCTGAGTCGATTAATTCCTGTATTCTATCTATTGTATTTTCTAAATTAGTCATGGTTATTTGGTTTAGGAGTTTAGTGGTTTAGGAGTTCAGAAGAAGTTATAGTATTTTCTTATAAACTCCTAAACTTCTAAACCTATAAACTTTATTCTATTTTTATCTATAGTTAGTGAATTGCAGCGGATAATCATACTTATCCTCATTTTTTCTCAAAATTTGTATAACTTCTTGCAAATCGTCTTTGCTTTTTCCGGTAACTCTTACCTGTTCGCCTTGAATTGAAGCCTGAACTTTTAATTTAGTATCTTTAATATCTGCAACAATTTTTTTAGCAAGTTCTTGAGTCAATCCCTTTCTAAGATTAAAAACCTGTCTTACATTCCCGCCTAATGCATTTTCCACAGTCTGCGGGTCTAAAATCTTTATACTCAAACCTCTTTTAACAAGCTTAGATTGTAGAATGTCATAAATATTTCTAAGCTTCATCTCATCGTTTGTTGTAATTGTAATAGCTTTGTCAGCTTCCAAATCAATTGTAGAATTGGAATTCTTCAAATCAAAACGTGAGGTTAAATCCCGCTTAACCTGATCAACCGCATTCACAAGCTCCTGCTTATCAAACTCGGATACAACATCAAAACTGCAATCTTTAGCCATAATGAACTCCTAATGTTAAAATATTTCATATTAATAATAACATGAATAATTTAGATTATTAAAAAAATCTTAGTAATTTTAAAGTTGAATTAATTAACAATTAAATTTATACCAATCCGGATGTACCTAAGCAGGGTTTTAGAATATTTAGAATTTGTTATAATACAATTATGAAAAAAATTATTATCATTACATTAGTTTTATTTAATTTTTTATTAGTACCATGCTGCTTTTCAGAATCTATTTACACGTATTCTCCTCAGGGAAATCAAAGAAGCATTATAAAGCGTTCCGCTGGTGGTTATAATATGTATGATAATCTTGGGAATAGAAAAGGACGTGTAAGAGAATATTCTAATGGTGCGAATGTTCTTTATGATCAAAACGGAGCCAAAACAAAAGTTTTCAGGAAAACTGCCGGAGGGCATACAAATGTTTTTGATAATTCCGGTAACAAAGTCGGTACAATAAGGTCTCTATCTAATGGGCAAGCGTATTCGTATGACCAGTACGGCAATAGGACAGGGGCTTTTAGAACTTACCCCGGAGGACGAGGAGTTATGTATGACAACTTCGGAAACAGAAGAGGAACCTTTAAAACAAGATATTAATAAAAAAATAATGGGCGAGGGGAAAAGCCCCTCGCCCATTATTTTATCTGTATCTATTTTATAGCGGCTTTAGCACGTTTAAGAGAATTCTCTTTCCCTAATATTGCCAGAGTTACTACCATATCGGCGCCGCAGAGCCGGCCTGTTACAGCAGCTCTTATTGCCCACATTGTGAATTTAGGTTTGTATCCTTTTTCTTCTTTAAAATCAGCTCTGAATTTTTCGAGTTTTTCATGTAGATTTTCTTCTGTCCATTCCCAATTTTCGGCTTGTTCAACAAAAGTTTTTAATACATCTTGAGACAAATCTGTTTGAAGATTTTCAGCAGCCTTTTCATCAATCTCAACTTTATCTCCGCCAAAGAAGTATGAAACAGCGTCTGTAATATCTGATAATAAAGTTAAGGGTTCATATGTAATATCTATCATGCGATTATATTGTTCTTCCGTAAGCTCGCTCAAATCGTATTTTGTAAGATATTTTTTGAGTTTTTGTCTTAATTCTTCTTTCGGAAGCATTTTGATATAGTGGCTGTTCATCCATTTAAGTTTGTCATACTCAAAAATAGAGTTAGAAGATGAAATCTC
>CALUVK010000125.1 GCA_944324205.1 Candidatus Gastranaerophilales bacterium
TTCTTCTTCTTCTTCCTCTTTTGTTTTAAACACAAGATAAAAATCATCACCGACTTTTATATCAAGTTGTTGTCCTTCACTTATATAAGAAAGAGGAGATTCTTCATACGCGTTAACTACACCAGATTTAAAACGATTGTTTTTTTCATTTTTTGCAAACCCTTGCACAAATGCTACACAAGTTGATAAACCTTTAACAAAATAATCTCCGACTGTTAGTGCAGCTTTTTTTATAACTTTTCCCGGAGGTATTTCTTTTATCTCTTCCTTTGATAGAACAAATGTTGAATATTTGCCATAGAAGTCTTCTTCTATTTTGCATGTTGTATCATTTACAGTATACGAGATAGGCTTTACATAGAAAGACGCATTTCTTTTTAGTCTTTTAGGATCTAATATCTGCAGCACTTGACATTCAAGTATTGAATTTATTCCGATATCGTACTGGCCGAGAGTTGCATCTTGCAGAACTTTTACTTTTAAAGTTTCGCTTGGTGCATCTGTTTTAAACTCTTCCAACGCTACAACTTTCATTTGGCAAGCGGCATCACATGATGTGATTTGAAAAAGTATTATTCCGATAATTATTAAAATTTTTTTCACAAATCCTCCAAATATTATTATATTAAACGGTTCTTTTGCAAAGAGTCAATTACTTTTTTTATAGCTATTTTAGCTTTTTCTATAAAGCTTTCAGCAAGAGATGAGTCATATTTGGACTGTAATACCTTTAAAATATCTGCTTGCATATAGGCGTATAAAAGTGACGATTTTACAATTGAAGATATCAAGGCTGGTGAAAAAACACCTTTTGATAGTAATGATATTACATTATTTATTAAAAATAACTCATTTTGCGTCCAGTCTTTTGTTTCGAACTTAAAAGGCTTTGCCTCGCCTAGAATAAAAGGTGTTCCTGTTGAAGAAAAGAATAGAGGTATATCTTCAAAGGCTACATTTCTCATTCCTTCTATATATGCACCGAAAGAAGTTGTATTATATATTTCACTGTCACTGGCTAAATCTTTTATCAGTGCTTCAAAATGTGGTACAAAAGCTGCATAATCCTCACGGGTAGAAACTAAATTGCCTGTTACTGATTTAATTTTAACAATATTCTTATTAATAGAGCCAAGTGAGATTTGCGACTCAGAGACCTTATTAATTTCTTCGCCGGTGGAATATAAAACTTCACCTTTAAAAGCTAAGTCGAGCCCTGCAAATATAATTTTGCTAAATCCAAGCTTTACAGCGCAAACAAATGCCATGGTTGAAGCGGAACCTCCAAATTCGTAAGGTTTAATGAACGAATTATATTCTGCAAGTTTTTTGACAACAAAGTCATTTTCTGAAAAAGTCAAGAAAAATCGTTTAAAGTTTTTGGTAAGTATTGCATAATCGGATTTTAAATCAGAAATGCAATTTATTTTTGTACAAAAATCTTCAAGGCCTGTTAAAGTTGCGTTGATACCAGCTGCATCCATGCAAACTGCAAAATCCGGAGTAATACCTTCTGCTTCTAACAACCTAAGGATTTTATTTACTGCAAAGATAACGTATTTATCTCTATTTGCTTTAATTTTTTCAATATTATCTTTTAATGATGGGCCTGCTGCTAAAATTAGTGCCGCTTGACCTGTAAATTTATTCTCCAAATCAGATAATTTATAAACATTTGAGTTGTTAACTGCCGAGATATTGACCAATGCATTCATTAACCAACGTTTTGAAAATTTAACAATAGTATTTACATCAACCATTTTGCTTTTGCATGTTTCGTAAACTTTTTGGGTAAGTTTTAATAATTCCTGACTTTTTACAACTGCATAATTTTTTAAATATACAATTTCGACTTTGTCTTTGGTAATATAAGAACTGGCTAATTTACGCAGCAGTTCATTTAAATCATCTGTTATATATACTCTTCCGCTTGCAAGATGTTCTGATATATCAACATTATTAAGTACGAAATGAAGAAGTTCAGTATCTGGTTCATATACATATATACGACTTGGATATGTATTAAAAACTTCATCAAGTAAGTAACATAAACCAATACCAAACGTTATTATGATGTCATTTTTTTCCATTGGTTGTTTGATGGAGGACTTTAACATTTTCTTTATAGTATCTCTTGGATTATTAATGTCATCCAATGGTACATCATTTTTCATTAGTAAATAGTCGTTAGAAGGGGTCATACAATATGACATATTTTTACTTGATTTTTCAAGCGTGATATTAGCTAATCTTTCTTTAAGTTTTTGATTATCTATAAACTCTAAATTCCTATCAAACATAGCACTTCCTTTATGCAATTAATTTAAAAATAACATGATTTTCAAGTAATGTAAAGTTTAGTTTTCTGTCATTCTTTCATCTACACGGGTTTCAAACTGTTTAAAAACATCGTTACCCACTAATTGTTCTAACCGCGAACGTTTTTCGAAAAAATTTCCACGAGCTTTTATTTGTTCATCAAGTGCTTCTCTATAAAATGTATCTGTAATTAAAATAACTTCTTTAGATAAGTTTTGTGCATTCTGGTAATTATTATACCTCATTTTTACCATTTCTGTGGTCATATCGTAAAGTTTTTTTGCTGTCATATAATCATAATACATATCAACAACTTTTTGCTGCAGATTATCAACTTTTCGAACTAAAATAATCATATCAGCATCTGTTACCTGAGAATATTTGTAATTGAGCTCCTTCTCATCTTGTGACATTATTCCCAAAGTGTTCCCCCCGATTAATGCAGCACTTGCAAGGACGGGATTCCCGCTTCCAACCCCTAAGAATGTTGACATGCCGGCTATTGTAGTAAGAACTTTTTTTACAGCACCGGAATCCGGTTTATCCTTATCCGGATTAGAAAGTTTATAGATTGCAAATTTGATTGTATCACTGTTTGTTGCTGCACCCTGCCACAAGAGAGACAAGTCTTCCAGCATCTCATTATAATCAACTTCTACGGATTTAGAAACCTCCATAGCCATTTTTTTTATGCTTAAATCAGCATAAGTTAAACCTTCGCTATAAGACTTTTCTTCTTTTATAATAGCAGGCTTAACTTCAATCTTGCCGCTCACATCTACCTTATTTTCCGGAATATCGGTAGTTCCAAGTCTGAAAAAAATGTCTTTTGGAGTCGTTACATCATCAAGTTTTACCTCTGCAAAAGCCGGTGAAATAAAGACTGTAAATAGAAGGAAAGATGCTATAATTTTATTTTTTATCACTCTTTCCTCCTTTCTTATTATCTTTAGATTGTTTTTTCTCCTCAACTTTAGTTCCGTCCTTTAGCAGAACCGAATTAAAATCATACTGATAAAGTTCTAATGCGTCTACAACCTTCTTACCGGCAAGCCTTTGAAGCTGAATATGGTATTTTTTTGCTGATTGTTCCAGATTGAATTCCTGAATACGCATTGAATCATAAAGAGAGGATGAAATTGCAATCTCTAAAACATCGCTTCCCTCAAGAGCTTTAGAATAATTTCTGCTGTATAAAATCATCTTAGAGCGCGTATCTTTAAGCTGGCTTAATGTATTTTTGTAATTGTAATATGAACTAATAAGCGAATCTTGCAAATCTTCAATCATACTTGCAAGTTCAATAATCTCTGTATCAGTAAGCGGGGTTTCCTGCGGCATAGTTTTTTTGTTAATCAATCCCTGCGCAAGCCTTCCGGCCGAAAAAGCAGAAGTCTGGACACCGTAATTTGCTCCCATAAGACTCGGCACAAAAGAAGCTCCTGCAACGATTGCAGATAAGGTTTTTGCCATCAAAGAAGAGTGGATGCGCCTTTGTGACTCCGGAGTTGCGAGCTTTTTGAGCGCAAATTCAATAACCTGATTATTCTCAACCGTTCCCTGCCAGAGTTTTTCTAAATCCTTAATATCATGGTCTTTTTGAACCTCTATAAGGTGCGCTAAAGTCTCTGAATCATTAACGAGCAGGGAGCCTTTTAATTTTTTAGTATTATCTTCAAGAACGATTTCAGGCTTTTCCAGCCCTTTTTTATCAAGAGTAACAACCTCATTATCTGCCGCTAACACTTGCAGAGACAAAAGCTGTGATATAATTAATAATACTCCCCAAAACTTCTTCATACTATATTTATACCACACACCAAAAATGAAAGTAAAATTATTTCATTTCTATTAGCTGCAGGCTGGGGAAACCCCGCAATAAATAATAAATTACACACTAACAATTGAATAAAATTATGTTTAATTGGTAATCCTTTTATTTTGCTTATTGGGATCAAAAGGTACAATATTAGAAAGTTCTTTTTCTATTTTGTGCCCTTGTTCCAGTAATTCAAGATTAGATTGGAGCCGTAAAAAATAACCTTTAGTTAAACCAAAATATTTAGTAAGTCTTAAATCCGTATCAGCAGTAATGCCACGCTGACCTCTAACAATGGCATTAATTCTGTTTGTTGGAACGCCAATCGCAACAGCCAGTGCATTTTGAGTTATTTTAAAAGGTTCTAAAAATTCTTCATTTAGAACTTCACCTATATGTGGAACCGGAATATATTCATTATTGTTTGTCATAATAGACTCCTTTAATTATATTATATATTACGTACAACATAATATCAAGTAGCTGGTTGAAATTTGTTATAAAAATTAACTATGATAATCAGTTATCTCAACATCAAATGCATTATTTTCTATCCACTGAAAACATATTCTAAATTGGTCGTTAATCCGTATTGAATGCTGTCCTTTTCGATTGCCTGTAAGTAACTCTAAATTGTTAGATGGCGGAACTAGTAAGTCTTTTATGTCCTCTGCAACATCAATGCTGTGTAATTTAATTAAGGCTCTGCGTTGAATATCATGAGGTAATTTTTTTGAGAATTTACCATTAAAGATTTTCTCTGTTTCTTTGCATTTGAAAGTCTTTATCATGCCTTTATTTTAGCACAAAACATAATCCTATTCTCATTTAGTTGTATCAGAAATAAATTTACATATAAAAAAAATCATGGTATTATACACAAAAAGGAGTGTGTATTATGAAAATAGGAGCGATTACAAGTTATAAACAACCGAGTTTTCAAGCTGTTAATCAGAA
>CALUVK010000126.1 GCA_944324205.1 Candidatus Gastranaerophilales bacterium
AGCAGATTGTTGTAAGTGTGTTAAACAGAGAAATAAAATAAAAAGCAAGGTTTAAAACCTCATTTTTTATGGTGTCGACGGCGGGACTTGTCTTGGATTTGCTCCACGCTCACAGAGTTTCGCCTGAAAGCCTTGCGGCTTAGTCGGCTCAATCTGTTCGCTATCCGGACTAACTCTCTTCGTTCGTGTCGTCCGTCCGCAAATCCGCTGTCTTGGATTTACGATTTAATTTTATGTAAAATCCGTTTCTTGGCTTATTGGCGTTCACAAGGTTTAGAAGTAGGTCAGGCAATGCCTGACCTACAGACTAATATCCATTGTATAAATAAAAAATTATTATACCCTTACCTTAAATCCTCTTGTCTTTCTTTAATATCAATCCTTTACACTTTACGCACCATTACGTGAATATGAAATTTTACCCCTGAATAACCTTAAAATTTTTCAGCCTCATATCTTAACATAAGACCTATATAGATAATGTTCATGCTATAATCCATTTATGACAGAGAAGTATCTTGATGGAATTATAAGGAAGTTTAAGACAGGTAAGACTACTGAACACAGCTTTAGGGGTGACTTACAGGACTTTATTGAAAGAACCGTTACAGGTGTTCAGGCTATCAATGAACCAACAAGACAGAAATGCGGTGCTCCTGATTATATAATTCAGAAGAAGAATATCCCCGTAGGATATATTGAAGCTAAAGACATAGACAAAAACCTTGATGTAGTTGAAAAGTCTGAACAACTTGACAGATACAGAGCAAGCCTTGATAACTTGATATTGACTAACTACATTGAGTTTCGTTTCTTTGTCGGTGGAGAAAAAGTTGATACCGTCAAAGTTGCTGATATTATAAACGGCAAGATTAAAGTGTATGAAAAAGAGTATCAGAAACTGATTGACCATATCCGCAATTTCTGTGACTATCAAGGGCAGACTATAAAATCACCTAAACAGCTTGCAAACCTTATGGCACAAAAGGCGGTTATGATACGTGATGTTATTATAAACGCTCTTGAATATGATTGCGCAGGCTCTTTAGCAAGCCAGAGAAATGCTTTTAAACAAATCCTGTTACACGATTTAACCGACCACACCTTTGCTGATATGTATGCTCAAACTATTGCATACGGCTTGTTTGTAGCAAGATTGAATGATACAACTTTGGGAGATTTTTCAAGACAGGAAGCAAGAGAACTTGTATCAAAGAATAATCCGTTTCTAAGGCAGTTGTTTGATTATATATCCGGTGCAAACCTTGATGATAACCTTGTATGGATTGTCGATGATTTGGTTGAAATCTTTAGAGCAGTTGACCTGAATAAACTCTTGAAGAACTACGGTAGAACGACTCAGATGTCTGACCCGTTTCTGCATTTTTATGAAACATTCCTTGAAAGCTACGACAAAGTAAACAAGGAAAAGAGAGGCGTATATTATACACCTCAGCCTGTTGTAAAGTTTATTGTCTCAGTTGTAGACAGTATTTTGAAAACAGAATTCAACCTGTCTCATGGTCTGGCTGATGATACAACTATAAAACACACACGCACTCTTTATTATGAGAAAAAGAAGAAGAAAGTTAAGGGTGAAGTTGTGTATGAAGATGTACCGGTTACAACTGATGAAAACGTGTACAAAGTGCAAATCCTTGACCCTGCTACAGGTACGGGAACATTTTTAGCTGAAACAATCCGCAAAATATATTCCTATTTCGTAAACCAGCAGGGGATATGGTCTCAGTATGTTGATAATGCTCTGATACCAAGATTAAACGGTTTTGAAATAATGATGACACCTTATGTAATGTGTCATCTTAAACTTGACCTGCTTCTAAGGGAAACAGGCTATACAACAACCAAACAGACCAACAGGTTTAATGTATATCTGACTAACGCTCTTGAAAAAGACGAAACGACAAAATATCCGTTGTTTGACTGGTTATCGGAAGAAGCACGCTATGCAGGCATGATAAAGTCTGAAAAGCCTATTATGGTGGTGCTGGGCAATCCGCCTTACAGTGTCAGCAGCTGCAACAAGAATGACTACATAGATGAACTTATGGAAGTCTATAAACAAGATTTAAACGAAAGAAACATACAGCCTCTTTCTGATGATTACATCAAGTTTATCCGTATGGGTGAAAGTTTTATTGAGAAAAACAATGAGGGTGTACTTGCTTACATTTCAAACAACAGCTTCTTAGACGGTGTAATCCATAGACAGATGAGAAAACACCTTATGCAGACATTTGATAAAATCTACATCTTAGACCTGCATGGCAATGCTAAGAAAAAGGAAACATCACCTGACGGCTCAAAAGATGAAAATGTGTTTAATATTCAGCAGGGTGTAAGTATAAATATCTTTATTAAAACAGGTAAGAAAAACCCTGATGAATTGGCAAAAGTGTATCATACAGAGTTGTTCGGCGAAAGAGATAAGAAATACGACTACCTGAACGGTAATGACCTCTTAACAGCAGGCTATAAAGAACTGACACCTATAGAGCCGTATTATTTCTTTGTGCCTAAAGATTTCAGCGTACAAGAAGAATATGATAAAGGGTTTAGTATAGAAGAATTATTTCTTGTTAATACTAGCGGTGTCAAAACACATCATGACAATGAATTAGTTTCTTTTTTCCCGTTTAAGACAGAATTTAATAAAAAATATTTCTATAGACCTTTTGATATAAGATATATAAATTATAATTTAGAAAAAGTTGTAAGGCATAGATATAGTATAATGAGGCATTTTATACAAGGAGAAAATATAGGTTTAATTATATCTAGAATGGTTCTGGGTGGTTGGAATTGGAATGATGTGCAAGTTACAAACTGTATAGCCGATTTGGGTGTTATGGCAAGCAGGGTAAGTAACACGGCTCCAATCTTCCCGCTATATTTATATGAAGAAGACTCAAACCAGACATCATTCTTTACGCAAAACCGTAAGCCTAACTTGAATATGGATATTGTGAGAGAACTGGAACAGAAACTGGGCTTAACCTTTACTCCTGAAAAAGAAAATACAACAGGAACTTTTGCTCCGATAGATATACTGGATTATATTTATGGGGTCTTGCATTCCAACAAGTACAGAAACAAATACAAAGAGTTCTTAAAGATTGATTTCCCACGTATTCCGTACCCTCAAACCGCTGAATATTTCTTTAAAGTTGCTCAACTTGGCAAGCAACTTAGAGAAATACACCTGCTTGAGTCACCTGTAGTGAATGAATTTATAACATCATATCCCGTAAGCGGTGATAATGAGATTGTAAAACCTGAATATAAAGACAACAAGGTGTATATCAACAAGACTCAGTATTTTGACAACGTGTCTGAAATTGCTTGGAATTTCTATATAGGCGGTTATCAGCCTGCACAAAAATGGCTCAAAGACCGCAAAGGCAGAATACTGAACTATGAAGATGTAATGCACTACCAGAAAATCATTAAAGCCCTCTCAGCAACCCACACCCTCATGCAACAGATTGATAAGATTATTGAGGTGTAGCTTGAACCTGTATAGTTAGCAAGCATAAAAAAAACTGGTGTCGACGGCGGGACTTGTCTTGGATTTGCTCCACGCTCACAGAGTTTCGCCTGAAAGCCTTGCGGCTTAGTCGGCTCAATCTGTTCGCTATCCGGACTAACTCTCTTCGTTCGTGTCGTCCGTCCGCAAATCCGCTGTCTTGGATTTACGATTTAATTTTATGTAAAATCCGTTTCTTGGCTTATTGGCGTTCACAAGGTTTAGAAGTAGGTCAGGCAATGCCTGACCTACAGACTATTTTTTTTAAGTTTATTTATCGTTTTGTTTAGTTTTTATAAAAAATAGCGGAAGACCAATTGTTAATCCTAAAAATGGAATCGCCCAAATTATTAAAAGTAAAGGGTGCCATTTTATGTCATGTAATCTTTTATTTGCAGCAAATAAACTAAGGATAAAAAATATAGAAGATAAAATAGGGATTAATATAAATATTAATAGTTCATTTTTAATAAAAGTATTGAAAATTGTAAGTATTGTTAGACAAATTATGAATATAGCAAATTTTGTAATGAAATAAGGCTTTCTTTCAATTCTCCCTGTGAAAAATAGAGGATTGTTATTTATTTTTAGTTCGGCTGGTATTACATTTTCTTTATAATCTTTTGTCTTTGAAAAGAATAATGTTAAAATTATACTCATTGCATAATATACGAATGCGGAGCCACAAGCTAAAATAATAAACTCACTTTGAGCAAGTGCGAAAGGCATATTATAGTGTATTGTTCTGATATAAATGCCTAATATTAAATTAATAGTTACTAAAATAATATCTGGAAATAAGAGAAAATATTTTAAATTTTTTAAAGATTTATTATTAAAAGTAAGATTATGTATTGTTAAAATGTATAACAATGTGATGTTTACAAGTGATATTAAGCCAAAAATATAATTCCCATCTACAAAAAAGTTTCCGATATGGTAAATTAAACTTCCGACATCTCTTTTAAAGAGGATTAGATAAGTTATAAAAAGTGTGATTGCGAATTTAATTATAATTGTTATTTTAGTTGATTTATTCATTTATCCCCCCCCCTGTAACAAATGCAGTTATACTTATAATAAAGTATATCATAAAGAAAGTAGGTTGGGTGAAACCTAACAATCTATTTTTATAATTTAATTCGTTAATTTTATATTTATTATCAATAATTACATCAATTTAGTTTTGTAGGGTGCAATTTTTTGCACCGTTCATAATTAAATCATTAAGTAGGTCAGCATTACTATGCTGACTAATAATTTTGTCGTAGGATTTGTTGTAAATCAGACCTTTTCTCTGCTTGTTCTCACTCGAACCTTTTAAATGCTTTGCATTGGGGCTCTTTGTGCCTTTATAGAGTAGTTTTAATTTGAGGCAGACTTGTAGAATAAATTTAAATAATGATAGATAATTTGTCTGCCGACAAAATGTTCTTTTCTTTTTGTTTACTTTTTCTTTTTAGTAAAGAAAAAGTAAATGTCGATAAGCTCCCAAATATGGAACCTTTTAGCTACAGTTCAAAGATATTGTATAGTGAATTAATAT
>CALUVK010000127.1 GCA_944324205.1 Candidatus Gastranaerophilales bacterium
AACAGGAATTTTGAGGAACAGTATCATACAGCATTACAGCAAGGTAAGGGTTTTAATATAATGGAGGCTCTGGGGCTTGTAATGCATTCAAGGAAGCTTGACAGTACAAATCCGGATTTATATAAAAAGGTTATGTACTATGCAGATTATTTGCGGGCGCCCGGAGCAAAATCGGAGCGCGAAGCAAATATTGCAGAACATTGTAGTATATCATAAATTATTTCTTACTAACCAATGCTTTATTAAACATCTGTCTGTAGTAATCCATGTTAATATTAAGATCTTCACCGATTTCAAACAGCATTGAAAGCAGGTCTCTATCTGCCTGACAGGTTATATTTTGGATTAATTCAGCAATATTTGCAACTATTTTTGAGAAATAATAGCTTTGAGCTTCTGCAATATCAACTTTTATTTCAAGCTTCGCTATGCTGTCCAGAAGCTCTAATGTTGCATCCACCTGCTGCAGGTCTAAGGCATATGATAATCTGTTAATATTTTGTGCAACTTTTTTGCTGAATATTCTGGCAGTCGGAGTCTTATCTATCTCAATACCAATTCTTTTGGCCTCAAAATTGATGTCGGAAGCCTGCTGGATAATATCAGTATCGAGAAATCCTCTCGAGTCTACAAAAAGGTCGTTAAACTGTTTTGTCAGAACATATTGTGCTGAAATCTTAAATTCTTTAGGTATTTCAAGTCCCAGTGTCTGCATTTGATAGATTGAACCTTTGCCTTCGTTATACATTGATTCATATGTATTTGCAAACAGCTGTAAACGCCCTTTAAGCATAGTTTCAAGTATCTTGCGTCTTTCTTCAATAAAGATATCCTTGAGTGTAAAATACTCTGCTCCGAAATATCCGTCGATTGTTCTTATAATTTCTGTAAGAGGTGACACAAGATAAGTTCTTACAAGTTCTTTTTGAATATTCTGGAAATCGTCATCCGTAGAATATTCCTTGATTGCGCATTGGAAATCTCCGCCGGAGAATTGAAGCAGTACAAATACCATATTTGATTTTTCAAGCGTAATTTTTGATTCTACCTCAATATGACCTGTAACAAGTTTTGAATTTCCTTTTGTAACGATTTTGTAAGCGTGTTTTTTTATCTTGTAGCAATAAACATTTTCTTCATCTTCAATATCCGCATAAAGTGAAGATATTGCCCACAGACTGACTATTTGTTTTGCCGTTACAACGGAGGGTTTAACAAATTTTTCGTAAACATCTTTGCCTGTACCGAATTCCGGAATATTACTTTTTGCTTCCTTTAGGATATCAAGGAAAGGCGTTTCCAAATCCTTTTTCGTAAACGATTTTGCAAGCTGCATTACCCTTGCGGCGTATTTCATAATCTGCACGGTTTCAATACCTGAAATTTCGGAGAAGAACCAGCCGCAGCTTGTGTACATAAGCATTGCCTGTCTCTGGATTTCTAAAAGCTCCATTGCATGAACTTTTTGATCTTCTTCTAAATCCGGCAGAAAATATTCATCCTGAAAATTCTTGACGCTTATATCGCTTCTGTCCATAATTACGCTGATATAATTTTCTCTTGCCTCAACAGGATTTTTAAAATATTTTTTACCCTGTTTCTTGTATAAAGCAGCCATTTCATCTCTTAAATAGTCAAGAGCGTCTCTAAGCGGCTTTCTCCATTTCTGGTTCCAGCCCGGATGTCCGCCTGTTGAACATCCGCAATCTTCGCACCATCTTCCGACCCCGTGGAAACAGCTCCAGGAAGAAACCGGCTTAATTTCTACTTCCCAATTGCTCCTGTATTTTTCAAGATATTCGCCGTAATTTGTTACGGTAAATCCAGCATCTTTAACTTTAACTTTCATAGCGTAAGCAAGCGCCATATCACCAAACTTTGTATGGTGTCCGTAGCTTTCGCCGTCTGTTGCAATATGTACAAGCTGCGGATAATTTCTTAAATCCGAAATCCCGTCTTTCAGGCGGTTAACAAATTTGTTGCCGTCTGTTAAGAGTTCATCAAATGCAACAGAACGTGAAATTGCACCATCGTAGAAGAACAGGTCAATATACTTGCCCGGTGCGGATTTAATATTGTATCTGTATGAACGTGCAGGGTCAATATTTCCCCAGCTTACGTCCTGCCAGGTGCTTTCGCCTTGTTTTCTTATTTTTTGTGCCTGATATGGAGAAAGTATGGTAAATTTTATGCCGTTTTCAACAAGAACCCGCAAAGTATCATCATCAACCGCAGTTTCCGCAAGCCAAATTCCTTCGGGTTTTCTGCCGAAGCGGTACTCAAAATCCTTAATACCCCACTTAACCTGTGTCTGCTTGTCTCTTTCGTTTGCAAGAGGCATAATCATATGGTTATAAACCTGAGCGATTGCGTTTCCGTGCCCTGAATACATTCTTCTGGAGTTAATATCCGCTTTTATAATTCTTTCATAAGTAAGCGGAGCAAACTCTTCCATCCAGTATAAAAGCGTCGGACCGAAATTGTAGCTGATGTACTCGTAATTGTTTACTACATTTAAGATTTCATTTTTAGAATTAACGATTTTGGATACGGAATTAGGATTGTAGCATTCTGCATTAATCCTCTCATTCCAGTCGTGGAAAGGCAGAGCGCTGTCTTGCTGCTCGATTGCTTCAAGCCAGGGGTTTTCTCTCGGCGGCTGGTAAAAATGCCCGTGCACCGTTAAAAATACCTTATTTTTATCTTTTTCTTCCTTTTTTGTATCCAATTTATCCGGCATAATCTCTATTTAACTCCGTCTTTCTTTTCTTCAGGGGCTTTTTTCAGAATGGTTAACTGTTTAACATCAACCCAGGTATCACCTAAGGCATCAGAAAATACTACGCCCTTAATCTGAACTTCATCATCAGTTTTTAAATCAATAAACTTTTCGGCTTCATCACGCTTAAGGAATAATTTCATTTCCGAAAGCGGAATGTCATGTATCGTATCATCGCGCTTAATCAAAAATGAGATATAATCGTCTGATGATTTAAACGCAGGTTTATAGTCTAAACCGAGAGTAGAAAACTTATCAAATTTAGCTTTCATAAGAACGGTTTTATTCAAATAGCTAGAAGGAGAGTTAACAACAGTAAGCGGAGCAACTTCGTAAACGGTTGATTTCTCTTGAACAGCCGCAGGTGCTGCAGCAGGCCGTGCATAAGCTTCTTCTATATAAACTGCACTGGTAGTCAAAATTCCTGCACTTAAAACCACTAGCATTGCAGATTTGATGTACTTTATATATTTCATAACTAATACCCTCTTCTTTCTTTACATTGTAACATGCATTACGTTGATTGTAAATTTTACAACAGCTTGTTTCTAAAGATTATTTTTTATGATATATTATAGTATATGCATAACTTGAATTCAATAAACAGAGAGCGGGAAGACAGGGCTAATCTTTCCCGGTATAAAGAATTAATCGAAACTATATCGAAGGTTGAATATAAAAAGTTTTCAAATCTCGGCTTGATAGAGCTTTCGGAAGTCATTGCACTTGCAAATTACACAGTTTACTATCTTGTTAGTAATTCAAAAAACAAAGAACTATATAATACGGCATATCTTACAAAGGCAATAAAATGGGCGATAAGAAACGAAATGCGCCGCCGCTATAAGTGGTATGTTATGAAAAATCAGGAAACAGATGAGCAGGAACAGATTAAAGATGCTGTATATAAAACAATTTTATCCGTAGAAGAGATGGCAGAAGGGGATAATCCTACTCAAATTAAGGACTCCAGAAGAACTCCCGAGGAGAAAGCGGAAATTGTAGAACTTAAAAACAGAATTTGTGAGGCGATGAAAAAGCTTTCCCAGAGAGAACAGGATTTGATTGAAGCTAAATATTTTTATGATAAAAAATTAAAAGATATTTCTGTGGAGTTTAATATTTCACAATCAAGGATTTCAAGAATTATACAAAATGCTCTGGATAAGATAAAAAAAGATTTATTGAAACAGGAAGTAGTAGCTGATGAAAACAATATTTGAAAAATCAACGGGAGCTAACGGTATCGGTGTTTGGGAAGGAAGTTTAGGAGATTTTTTACCGAAAGAAATGTTAAGAGAAGGTAAAATCGGGCTTCCTCAATTGAGCGAACTTGATGTAATGCGCCATTATAAAGAATTGAGCGACAAGAATTTCTGCGTAGAAAAAGGGTTTTATCCGCTTGGTTCCTGCACTATGAAATATAACCCAAAGGTTAATGAACTTCTGGCTTCTCTTGAAGGGTTTACAAACCTACACCCGCTTCAAACAGATGAAGAGTCTCAAGGCGCATTGGAGCTTATGTATAAACTTCAAGAAGCTTTAAAAAAGATTACCGGAATGGATGCAATAACCCTTCAGCCTGCTGCCGGCGCTCATGGCGAACTTACCGGCATGATGATTGTTAAAAAGTATTTTGAAACCAGAGGCGAAAAAAACAGGAAAAAAGTTATTGTTCCGGACTCTGCTCACGGCACAAACCCTGCAAGTGCTAAAATGTGCGGCTTTGATATAGTGGAAGTTAAATCAAATGCAAAAGGACAGGTTGATATAGAGGCCTTGAAAGAGCTTCTGGATAAAGATGTTGCAGCTATTATGATGACAAATCCCAATACTTTAGGGATTTTTGAAGAAAATGTTTTAGAGATTTCAAAACTGATGCACGAAAACGGATCTCTTCTTTATTATGACGGAGCAAACTTTAATGCGGTTATGGGCTGGACAAATCCGGCTCTTATGGGTTTTGATATAGTACACTTAAACCTGCATAAAACGTTTTCGACTCCCCACGGCGGCGGAGGCCCTGGAGCAGGCCCTGTCGGAGTAGTCGAATCTTTAAAAGAATTTTTGCCTGTCCCTATTATTGATTACGTTGGCGGGAAATATGTAAGAAACTATAATCTTGCACATTCAATCGGCAAAGTAAGAAGTTTTTACGGTAACTTCGGGGTACTTGTAAGAGCTTATGCTTATATCCTTATGATGGGGAATAATTTAAAGCTTGCAAGTGCTGATGCTGTTTTGAATGCAAATTATCTGAAAGAAAAACTCAAAGGCGCTTATGATTTACCTTATGATGAGCCTTG
>CALUVK010000128.1 GCA_944324205.1 Candidatus Gastranaerophilales bacterium
AAACAAAAGGCAAAACAAGAAAATATCTTCCTCCCTAATCTTTCCCCGTTGGAATGGAAAGCGCGTTGGTTGGAAGCTAAACTTCAAATCATACAAGGTATACGCCGCGAACGTGATGCGTAAGCAGCGATAGTGAGCGAAAGAGAGCCGGTTCACCGGCCCGGTCTAAAAGGTTAGGCGTGAAACGTGCTCAATGCCCGTTAGGGCATAGGAAACAGCCGCGTGTTTTCTCTTTCTTTTGCTACTTTTCTTTCTCTTTTCTATCGCAAAAAAAGAGAAAGAAAAGTAGGAATAAATAAAAAGATTAAAAAGTAATAAAAACAATACCTTTAACCCAAAAATAAAAACCCCTAATGTAACTCAATAGGTATTGTGTTACATTCGAGGCAGGTTTGTAGCCTTAATTCTATTTTGTAGTCTTTAGACAAAATGCCTGCCGACAATATGTCTACGTGTGTAGCACTAGGTATTGTGTTACATTCGAGTAGTTTTAATCTTACAATATTGGTTAACGGCATTTTTTCTAAAACTTTAGGATATTTATCCTTTTTGTTACAAAATTTTACAAATCGAGGTATCGGATTACATAGTATTTATAAGTTGTAATTCTTATCTTATATTAGTTTTAAACTAATCATATTTTTTTAAGGTATGTTATTGTTCGCAGTGTAACTAGGCAAATAAGTCAAATTCATATATCAAAAAAAAACGCCTTTCGGCGTAAAATTCGGTTAATTAATAAGGTATTTTAATAAGGTTATTTATGTAAAACTTTTATTTCTTTTTCCAAAACTTTAATTTATCCCCGAAATTAGAGAATTTGTCACCGAGTTTTGAAAAAAATCCTTCTGATGAAGCAGGTTTTTTACATTTCTTTAAACATAAGGCCAAAGCTCCACCAATAATGCCAAGAGCTAAAATTCCTTTTAAAGGTGCAGGCATTTTTTCTGCAAAACTGATTGTGTTTCCAATTCCTTGTGAAACATCCTGACCTAGCGAGCCAAAACCTCCTCCGAATCCGTTAATTCCAGCTTGAGAATAATTTCCAACTCCTTGAATTCCAAAACCGTTCATCCCAGCGTTAGATTCTGCTCCAACAGGTATCCCAAAACCGTTCATGCCAGTATTTCTTACAAAGCTGTCATTTCCCATTCCGTAATTCCTGTATAAATTTCCTTGCATTGCAGATTGCATATAAGGATTTGCGAAATTAGAATAAGCACTAACATTTGGCATATAACCTAAGTCATACGGAACATAATCTAAAATTCCTTGAGCGTATAAATTATTCATTGTATAAGGACTTACTGACATCTTATTAATTACCTTCTAACACTTCACATTTATATAAAGTATTTTTCTGTTACAAAATTGCTTTATTTGTAAAGCTTTGTTAAGATAAATTTTATGGGGAAGAGTTTTTTGAAAAATTATTGGCAGCTCCTGTTTTTTAATATGTTAATTTTACTGACGTTTATCATATTTTACGGCCGGTTTGGGGATGTTATTGTAGATTCTTTTAGAGAAGCTTATATTCCTCAGCAAATGATAGAGGGACAGGTTCTTTACAAAAATATTTTTAATATTTATGCACCATTGTCTTACATAATCAATGCATTATTGTTTGCAATTTTTGGGACAAAACTAAGTGTGCTATATTTTGCAGGGCTTATAGCGACGTTAGGAATTACAAATTTGACATTCAAAATTTCTGAAATGTTTACAGATAAAAATACTTCGCTTTGTGTTGTTTTGTTTCTAATTGCGGGCTCTATTTTATCTCCGAATGTTTTTAATTTTATTTTCCCATATTCATATGGAATGCTCTATGGGCTTCTTTTTATTTTAGGCTCTGTGTATTTTGCTCTTAATAAAAAATTTCCCTATGCATATTTTCTATATTCGCTCGCGGTATGTTCAAAATATGAATTTATACTTCTTTTACCCCTTCTTGTTTATGCAAGCTGGAAAAAAGATATTTTGAAAAATATAATTGCGTTTATTATGCCTTTTTTAATAACAATTATTTTGCTGTTTATTCAAAAAGCCGGTGTTAATAATATTCTGGCATCGTTTGAAATTATATTACATATGGGAAGTGCAAAAACTCTTGCTTGGTTTTATTCTGTAATGGGACTTGTCTTTAGGTGGGAAATTATTCCGATATACATATTAAATCTGATAAAAATATTTGTTCCGATTTTAATTTATAAATACTTCCCTAAATATTGGCTAATTCCCATTATATTAGTATATCTGTATTTTACAACAACACCGGAAATTATAGTTTTTGCCTTTCCTTTAATTTTAATTCTATTTGGAAAAAACTTTTATAAATTAAATTATAAAGAGCGATTTTTTATAATTGCCAGCCTCTTAATTTCTATGAAAGTATTTTTTGCTCTTACTCTTCAAGCATATGGTGTATTCTTTATCCCGTTTGCTTTAATATCAATATTTATTTTAATTCCATCCAGTTATAAAAAGAGTTTAGTTATAATAATTATTTTGAGCACAGTTGTTCTTTCTTTGCAGAATATAGAGGCGTTAGTGAATAAAAATGTAAAGTTAGAAGCTTCAAGAGGTGTAATTTATGCAAATAAAACTTATGGTGAGTCAATAAATGCGCTTAATAAATATATCGAAAAAAATACTTCCAAGGATGATAGAGTAATTATTTATCCGGAAGGATTGATTACGAATTTTATGACCGAGAGGAAATCTGATAACAAATTTTACTCACTTATTCCTCTCTATATAGAAACATTTGGCGAAGATATAATAATCCAGAGGCTTGATATAATTAAGCCTGAATATATTGTGATAAGTAATTATAATACGTCAAACTATTATTATTCAGGTTTTGGCAAAGATTATGCAGGGCGGATTTGCATGTATATAGCTGAGAATTATGAAAAACAAGCAAGTATAGGTGAAAATTTTAAATTTTTAGTTTTCAAACGTCGTTTGAGCTAATCGTCATCTTTTTCCATAGCTCGTTTCAAAATATTTTTGTCTAATTTCTTTTTCCCGTATTTTTTATGTGATTCTTCCATAAGTTTTTCACTCGGTTTTTTAGATTTTTTTTCTGCTTTTTCCTTATTTCCGCTAAGCTCTTTATACCATAGACTCCAAAGAATAGAGCGCAGTGGTAAAGTGTATTGGATTAATATTTGGGCTATAAAAGTTTCTATTGTAAAAATTGCAATATCTGATTTAGAAATCGGTTCAATGCCGTACATTTGCAGGTTTAAATCAGGGAGGCTTTTTATAAGCGGCAAAATTGTATTTGCTAAGAAATTATTTATTCCGCCTAAAGAGAAAAGTTTTATAACAAGCTGAGGAATAAAAATATAAGTTAGAGCGCCGGCGAGAGCCATAAGTAAAAATGTTGATGCAAAGTGCCCTTTGACAAGCTTTAGGCTCTTAATTACACATCCCCATGGACTTAATTCCGGTTCAAATGTAAATACCTGAAATACGAGTACAAAATAAACCGCAAATATTGCACAGATTATCCAGAAGAGCGGACAAATTGCCGCAATAGAGAATACTCCGAATAAGAACCAGAGACCGATAAATGGAAGGGTTCTTCTTTTAATAAGTTCAGTGTGTGCATTAAAATCGTAAACCCGCCCGCTTTTCAGCATATTATCAAGCATTGAATTTATAGCTCCATATGCTACAAGGTATTCCCAGAAAGCTTTAACAAAAATTGCAAGTCCGGGAAGTGTTATTACTATTGATAACAAAATGAGCATGCTAAAATCGTTTAGAAAATCAAACTTTTGAATTAGTAAAGGTATTTTTTGTGTATAAAAAAATGTAATTAAAAAGACAAGTCCTAATCCGATAATTTGACCTAAAACAGGAAATGTCATATATTTCATAAATTTATCAAAATTAGAGAAATATAAACCTATTGCTTCTGTAAAAATTCCTAAAGGTGTTTTATTTTTTTTAGACATGCCTTGCTCTCCGGTGTTTATTTTTTGCTTATAATTTTATATTGTAGTATAAAGATATTGTTATGAGAAATTTTACTGAAGAAGAGTTTAAATCGGGGAAAGTTGATTTACACATACATTCAAATTACTCTGACGGGAAGGCAGATTTTGAGAACATTATAAAAAATGCAAAAGCTGCGGGTTATAGTTTCATATCAATTACTGACCATAATACAGTTGAAGGGCATAAAAAATATAAAGATGATATTTTAATTCCGGGAGTTGAATTTGACTGCTGGTTTGGTTATGTTTTTATTCACCTCTTGGCATATAACATAGATGTTAATCACCCTGTCCTTATTCCATTTATGGCAAAAACTAAAGCTGAAACAGAGGGAGATATTGTAAGACTTTTTTCAAGAAGGAATGTGCCTAAACTTATCAAAGCAATACACGAAGCCGGCGGAATTGCTGTTCTTGCACATCCGGCATGCTATTGGGCGTTGAGTCTTGAAAGGTTGGTAAAAAATCTCATGAAACACGGACTTGATGGGATAGAAGTGTATTATCCTTATCCACGTTTTAGAAAAATAGTAAAATTTCGTTCTGCAAAAGATGTTAAAAGGATTGCGGATAAATACCCTTCATTAATCAAAACCGGCGGAACAGATTTCCACGGAGAATGTTTCAGATAATTAGAATGTATATTGCTTGCAGACATTTTACCAAAATAGAATTATCAAGTATGTCTCAGTGAGTAACATACAATGTGACACAATACCTATTGTGTTACATAAGTGTATAATACCATATTTTACTATGTTATAGCAACCTTATTTTGTTCATGTCTAAAAAAAGCCCTCAAATGCCCACCCCGTCAAGGGAGAAGCTGTGTGGTGAATAAATCCTGAATCTTACCAAATTCGGCTCTTAATACCGTTATTACATAATTTTAGCCATTTTATATATTTTATCTAAATTATTAAATATTTCTAATCTCTTCTTATTTAGATTTTATCGTTGTTTTCAAGGGAAATCATTCATCTCAATGTAACACAATAGGTATTGAGTTACATAAGAATAATTTAAGAGTAAGCCTAATTAGAAAGGATGTATGATTTGAGAGTATTAAA
>CALUVK010000129.1 GCA_944324205.1 Candidatus Gastranaerophilales bacterium
TTTCCATTGTCTCAAAATCCTTGTAATGCTTTGTGCAACACATTCATCACTCGTTTTGAGACAGAAGTCAAGTGTTTGTGTATAATAAATATGTGAATAATAACTACAAAACATTAAATATTGAAGGACAAGGGCCTAAAAATAAAGATGAATTTATCAAATTCAATAAATTTTGTTCGAACTTAAAAAAAAGTACTCATAAATCTAAAAAGAGAAAACGATGCGCTATATGTAAAAAGACAGATGTGAAATATTGTAATTCGCATACAATTCCTCAATTTATTTTAAAAAAAATTAGTAAAAATGGGAAATTGCTAAATACACAAGCATTGAATTCTACAAAAATGGTAAATGATGAAAATGGATTAAATGAAACGCAAGTTTTTCATTCTATCTGCAGAGATTGTGATAATTTAATATTTAAAGATTATGAAACTTTAGATAATTATAATAAAGAACCAACACAAAAAATTTTAAAACAAATTGCTTTAAAAAATCATTTATATAGTGCTTATAAGCATAATCAAGAAAAAATTTTATACAATAATCTAATAAAAAACAAAATGCAAGATGTTGCAGATATTTCTTTCACAAACTCTTTCCAACATTTATTAAAAGTAACTGAACACAATTATTGTTATAATCAAAAGAGGGCTAACATTGTAATAAAAAATTTATTAAATAATAAAGATTTATACAAACTATGTTACTTCAAAAAGCTTAATTATGTGGTTCCATTGGCATTACAAGATAATTCCATTATTTCTTTTGGATTTCAAGGAGAAAAATTAGCTAGTACTTTTGATTTTCCTTCTTTTGATTATGCTGACGATATTCATTTTTGTATTTACCCTCTAGAAAATGAAAGTATTATTATGCTTTTTTGCGCACATGATTTAAATCTTTATGATAATTTTTTTGATACATTAAAAATACAAAATGAAAATGAACAATTATCAATTATTAATTTTTTAGTGTTTGCTTATTTTGAAGAAGTTTTTATTTCTAAAAATCTCGATGAATCAATATTTAAAAATGATAATTTAAAGAAAATATCACAGGAACAATTACTTGTTAGCGCAAACCCTTACTTTGCAAGTAATTTGACAAATACAGAGCATAAAAATTATTGTTGGAATGCTTTGGAAAATAATTTTAGTATTGAAAATCATAGTAAAATCCCAAATTTATTAGATGCAAAATATAAAATTACTTAAGTAAATATCCAAATCTCATTGATAATTTGGGGTATCTTAAATTGCAAGCAAAAATAAAATTGCACTTTTTTGCACTTTATTGCACTGGGCTTAACTTTAAACACCAAGGCGATTTGAGCCTAATGTGGTTTTAAAAATTTGCAAATGGAGTGCAAAAGAGTGCAAGAATTGAGTAGATAAGTGCAAGAAAAGACCGGTACATCTCAACACTAAAAAACAGCCTCAAATCGGCTGTCTGTTTGGTTTTTTATTAAATTTTCCCTGTCTCAATGTCCCAGAAACCTATTAGCTGTCTGTTTGATTTTTTATTAAATTTTATCCGTCTCAATGTCCCAGAAACTTATTAACTTGAAGAGACACTAAAAAAGAGCCTTTTCGGCTCTTGTTGTAAAATATGGGCCGCAGTGGACTCGAACCACCGACCTCACCCTTATCAGGGGTGCGCTCTAACCACCTGAGCTAGCAGCCCGTAATTAATTTTCAAACCGGCTATTTATAGGGTTACAAGGGCTTTTATTCATTTACCCAGTTTACCCCCGGCAAAATCTAATTTAACATAGACATTTTTTGAAATCAAGTGTTTTTATTTTAAAGAATTATTTACGTTTGATTGAATCAATTCCCGGACCTACATATTTGCCTATCAAAACTTCTTCTACAAAGTAATCTATAGGCTTTATCGCAAGACCGAGAGCGATAAAACCGCCAAGTGTCTTTAAGAAATTACCTTTCAACATCTTATTTTTCTGAAAATCACTCAGAACGCTTTTTACGGCAACATTTTCTGTCTGACCGTTTTTTAGAGCTTTTATATAATGCGAATACCATTTGCTGCTTTTAACTTCTGTTGTCGGATTAAGGATGTCTTTACGCAGTTTTATTAAGTCTTTTATCGTAGTTTCAGAATATTTAGCAAGCCGTTCATTTTTACCTGCTTTAAAAATTTTCCGGAGTTTTTTTGCTGTTCTCTTTTTGTCTTTATAATCCAAGGAATTGGCGGTAATATTCAAAAATTCTCTAGTACACTCTTTATCTCTTCCGTCAAAGGCATGCATTTTACCGTTTGCAATGAATTGTTCGGCGAGTTTTGAAACATGTTCTTTTGAATTAAGACTTATTTTATCCTGTCCGAATTTTCCGAATTGTGAAATTATATTTTGTCCGAGCTTAACAGCAATTAAAGGTAAAAATATACTTGCCATTCCCTGAAAAACAGCCTGCTTTAAGCACCTTCTCGAATCCGGACTGTATTCATTTTTATCGTTCTTATATTTATCATAAACATCCGCACCGATATACATGAGAGCCGGAATCCAGCTCAATGTCGCATAATTCCCGATAATCGGACGCAAAGCTTCTCCGACTTCGTTGGTAAACGCGGCGCCTCTTAGCGGCCAGCGCATAAGCGGATCTTTGTATTCTCCTGTTGTTTTATCTATAGTTCTGTTGTCTGCCCGAAATGAAAGGATAGGCTGTATCATTAATAAATCCTTTTCTTAAACTAGCTATTTATATTAATAAATAAACAAAATAAAATTTTCTATCTCCTTAAAGAAAATTTACAAACAATCTTGTTTGCGTACAATATGTATTTATTATTTGAGTATTTGCTTTTTTTAGAGTAAACTTTATTGTGGAGATAATTTTATGCTAGTTTTATATATTTATATCACAATCTTTACCATATTTTATATTATCCTTGCAGCAGCAAGCCTTAAATCTGTTAAAAAAATCAGAGATAAATATACATCGAGAGATTCAAACATATGCGTTGTGGTTTATGCGACAGGCAAGGTTGATACTTTAGAGAATCTTATTAAGCAATTAAAAAACCAGACTTATCCAAAGCAGAAATATACGATTTATGCGATATTAGACAAATGCATTGACCCGCCGGAATTTACTCTTCAGACGGATTTGGATGTAAATGTTATTCCGATTAACAACTTAGAGCCAATAGGGAAAAGTCAGGCTTATTCTATACTTGCAGAAAAGCTTTCGGAAGCTAAAAATTTGGATGCATATGTTTTTCTTGAAGCAAAAAACTATGTTGATTCGGATTTTCTTGCAAATGTAAATTTTTATTTAAGCAAATATTCTGTATTTATCCCAATGGTTAACTATATTGGTGAATATAAGGATTTGAAGTTCTGGCAGTGTGTCAAGGTTACCTATTCAAGGTACATTGCAAAATTTTTGCTTGCAACAAGAACACGTCTTGGGCTTACAAATTTGATTAATACTGATAATTTTGTAATCAGAAAAGATTTATTGAATAAAATCGGCTCTTTTGATTTTCAAGATAAAACAGCCGAAGTTATTTATACCATGAAGCTTGCGAAAGAAAGAATTTCAGTTGCGTTTGTTGATGATCTGAAAGTTTATACAGGGATTGAAAACTATGATACAAGAATTCCTTCTCTTTCAAAGCGGATTAATATTTTTTGGAACAATATAACCCATGTTCCGAATTTTGTAACGCAGGAATATTTGTGTTCTCTAATCCAGCCAAACTGGCTTGTATGTATAGGTGCGTATTTAATATTGCTTGCGCATGCATACAAATTTCCGTTTCTGGTCGGATATACAACCATTTTGATAACTTTTATAGTCCTTGCGCTTGCTTTTTGTGTAAGTCTTTTGAATGCAAAAATCTATGCAAAAGAGTATTTATATCTGTTTGCGTATCCGCTTTATTCAATAGGGCATATTATACATAATTTCCCTTTAATAAGAGGTGTAAGGAATTTCTTTACAAACAGATCCCGCAAACACCATATTGAAAAAATGATTACCGATATTATTGTAACAGACGGAAAAAGAGATTTCCCGTGCAAGCTGGAATTAATATCAGATGACGGGCTTGCAAGAGTAAAATTTATTAACGGCGGAAAAACCTACACAACAAAAAATAACCATCTTAGAATGGTAGACGCTATAAGAGAATTAACAGAAAAGCTTGCGGATTATGGACTATCTCTGAAGATATGCCAGTGCTGTAAATATTTTCAGCCCATAATAGACGGTTCTACAAATATGGTTAAAGGCTGCTGTAAATGCCAATTCCAGGGCAGGACACCGGGAGATATTATACCGACTCTCGTTTGGAATACATGCCCTAAGTTTGAAGAACATAATGTTGTTAATTTATTTTAGGGGTAAAGCGTATAAAGTCTGTAGGGAGAGGATAGAATTTCAATACGAAACGAAAGTTGAGTATTAGAAACTCTTGGTGAGGGGGGCAGGCTCGTTAGGGGTTTTGTTATCTGGGCATACCTTCTTGACAATAAATTATAGTCAGGCAGTGCCTGACCTACAAGCTAATAACGGAATTAATTTGTGATAAAGGATAAAGTTTATTCTTTTGTAAGGCTTTTAGTAACATTATATAATATATCAAGTTTAGCCGGATTCTTCGCAATGTATTGAATGTTATTTATAATTTCTTCAACTAAATCACTTTCCTGTTTTAAATGGGAGGTAGCAAAGAGTTCTTCAGAAGTTGTGTTTAAGGCTTTTATAAGTTTATCAAGGGTTTCTGCTGTAACAAAATTTTCTCCAATTTCAATTCCACTCAATGTTCTTTGTGAAACATCTACCATTTCTGCCAGTTGTTCTTGCGTCAAACCGCGATTGAGCCTCATTCGTTTGATTTTTTTGCCTAATTCTTCTTTTATACTCATATATACCTTTCAGTGCATATACGTTAAATTTCATTAAATTTTCTAAATATGCACTTACAAGTATTTTATATTAAGTTTTGTAAATCCGTAACGAAGCATTATTGCTAACACTTACGTTTTTAGAAGTTTAATTTCATAAATTTAGGCAATTTTTAAAAATAAAAAAACTTTATATATAC
>CALUVK010000130.1 GCA_944324205.1 Candidatus Gastranaerophilales bacterium
GGTCAAAACTTTGTATACGATATGTAATTTTTCCTCCTCCTTTATCTTTTTTCTATAAACTTACAATACCGGATATTATCTATTATCCGGTATTTTTTTGTTTTTATGGTAAATGTAAATCCCGCTTCCTGCAAGCAGTATCCCTCCGCCTGCTATAAAATATTTCCACAAATTGGATTTCTCGGGCGCATCTCCGCCGTTATTGCCGCCGCTATTACAATTTGTGTCTACAACCCTCTTTATATCAGAAGAAAGATTTTTTTCATAATCGGGATTTTGCTTGCAGTAAAGCTTTATTGCATCTTCTATTCCGTCTTTTAACTTAAATTGTTCTGTAACAATCAATTTCTTGTATTTACCTTCAGTAAAAGGAGCTAATTTTTCATATATACCGTGCTCATTCTTATCTTTAACAATTATACCTATAAAAGGCATTTTTTGATATATTTTAGCAAGCTCGGGAGATGCATCCAATTCTTCTATAACAGCTTCCGGATTATTAATTTTTTCTTTAATCCTTGAGCGCAAAGCTTTATCCTCAATAAATTCGATAAGGTATTCTGCCGGATTTAGCATTTCAAAGTCATTTGAGCCATTACCTGATACAATAGCAAGATTATTATTCTTTTTTGCCGATATTACACCTTCTTTTGCGTCATAAAGTTTAGTTAAACCTGTATCAGATGAAATCCTCGGTTCATACGCAAAAAGATTCCGCTCTCGTCTTATTTTATCGTGTTTTTCAATGTATTGAATGCGATGCTTCCTAAATTCTTCTGCTATTTCTTTACGCAGTTGAGCTGTTTCGTGGCAAGGATATGCTATATATGCTTTTAAATTCCCGTCTCTTCTGAGTCCTATTGTATTCTCGGCATCCATTTCCGGTATGTTAAACAAAGCTCCGGAACCGTATTCTGCACTTCTGTGCTCAGAATCAGCCTCTATAACGGTTAAATTATGCGAATGGAATATTCTATACAAAAACTCTTTTACCTCCTTGCCATTCCAGCCCGAGAGTTTTTCAATTTGTTTTTCTTTTTCTTTATTTGTTACATCATAACTGAAAGGAAATGCACCGCCATTGTAGAAAGTCTTGTTATCACCGGCTCTTAAATATTCGTCGCTTCCGTTTTTAGCAATTAAGCTGTCCGGCAGAGGCATTTTAAAGCCCCGTTTTCTTGCAATCTCTGCCATAGCCTTAAATTCACCGAATGTACGGCCTGTTGTAATTGTAAAGTTCAAATCTTTACCGGTCTTATCCAAAAAATTCCTAAAATCTTTGAAATATTCCTGCAAGGACTTTACGAATTTATAATCCGGTTTTTTTACAAAATCACTATGCGAAGATGGCAGAAATGTTCTGTCAAAATCAGAAAAAACTCTTACCTGGCCTGCACTAAAACAAATATTTTTACTCCGAATAGCTTCAATTTTCATATACACACACTATTTTTAATATTAAAAGTCCGCACTAAATAAATTAGTACGGACTTTTTAAACACATTATCTTATAAAGCAGCTTTAGCAGCTTCAACAACTACAGAAAAAGCCTCTTTGTCGTTAACAGCTAAATCTGCAAGCATTTTTCTGTTAACCTGAATGTTAGCTTTTTTGCAGGCGTTAACAAATCTTGAATAGCTCATTCCTTGTTCTCTGACTGCTGCATTAATTCTTACAATCCACAAACGGCGCATGTTGCGTTTTGTAGCGCGTCTGTCTCTGTAAGCATATTTAAGAGCTTTCATTACAGCAATGTTAGCTACTTTAAATATTCTGCTTCTAGCACCTTTAAAACCTTTTGCAAGTTTTAATATTTTCTTGTGTCTGTTGCGACATACATTTCCACGTTTAATTCTCATAATTCAACACTCCTATCTGGCATACTTCTTGTAAGGTAACTCTTTAGAAATCAATTTTTCGTGAGATTCAGAAATTACAACATCTCCGAAAATCTTACGTTTTCTTGACTCCGATTTGTGTTGAAGCAAGTGGCCGATACCTGCATGTCTTCTTGTGATTTTGCCCGTGCCTGTAACTTTGTATCTCTTAGCTGCTGCACGGTGTGTTTTCATTTTTGGCATTTTGTTTCTCCTTTTTTATTTGCATTGAAACCGAGCAAGGCATACCACAGCACTATACTTCGGCATGTTTGAGTTTAGTATAAAGATTTACCCCTGTCAAGCAATAACTATAGATTTATTAAGAGTTGGTAATATTAATTATTGTAACAATTTTTGTCATCGAATTACGTAACATATACAAATTCCTGCCAAAATGATGAAACCGGAACAGGAAGAAATGTATAAAGAAATTGTAGAATCAGTAACTGGAAAACCTTGGGATAGTGATGGCTGGGAAGTTTCAGAAAAAGAATGGGGTATTATCAGCGAGAAAATCAATGGTACATATGGTGATGATACAAGGCTTGAAGGTAAAACCAGAGCCGATATTCCCGAAAACCGGCAGGCACTTTTGAGGTTTTTGGAAGAAAAAGGCTGGCTATACGAACAATTTAAATAATATTTACTTTATTGCACTATTATTATATGTTGTAATAGCATAGTGTAATAAGGGAGTTTTATATGAATAATAAAGTTTTGTTTAATATCGGCTACGGGCTTTATGTTTTGACTGCAAATGAGGGAGAAAAAGATAACGGATGTATTATTAATACCGTTATGCAGGTTACATCTGATCCGCTGCAGATTGCAATTGCCGTAAATAAAAAGAATTACACAAATGAAATGATTCAAAGAACTAAAAAGTTTAATGTTTCAATTCTTTCAGAAAGCGCTAAATTTGAAATTTTTGAGCATTTCGGATTTCATTCCGGACGTGATACTGATAAATTTGCTTCTTTTTATAACACAAAAAGGAGTCCTAACGGCGTTTTGTATATTACGCAAAATACAAATTCTTATATGTCAGCTTATGTTAAACAAGAAATTGATTTAGGCACGCATACCCTCTTTATTGGACAGCTTGTCGCTGCAGAAATTTTATCGGATGAACCGACTGTTACATATACTTATTACCAGAAAAATATTAAACCCCGTCCGCAGCCAACTGCTAAAAAAGGCTGGATATGTAAAATTTGCGGTTATATTTACGAAGGGGAAACATTGCCGCCGGATTTTATTTGTCCGATATGCAAACATGGCGCAGCAGATTTTGAGAAGCTATAAGTATTGTGGGTCAGGCAATGCCTGACATTAACTTGTTAAAATGAAGATTTAAATGCTTTTCTGTTTGAATGTTCTTAATTTTTGTCAGGCAATGCCTGACCTACTGTTTTTGAGAAACGTTCGGAAAATATATTGATTTATAACAAATATTCTGTTAGAATTTTCATACCTTGAAAAGAGAATACAAGCAGAAGATTTTTAAACAGCATTCGCTGACTTTTAAAGAGAAAGGAGGTAAGTATGCTTTTAAAAATCAGCGAAAAAGAACTACTGATACTAATATCAATAGTTCTTTGGATCCAAACCCTTTAATTAGGGTACGGGTGTGGGCATTACCGCTGCCCATGCCTGTATTCTTATTTTAACCCATTTTTATAATTTTTCAAGTAAGATTATATAAAATGTTTTCAAAAGTAATATATACATCATTTTGCTATTAATTAATATGTTTTTCTTCCTTCACTTTGACTTATCTTGCTATACCTATTGAGTCTTGAATATTATTAAACTGCGCATGAGTATTTGTAATATATTCCTGTAGAATTGAGGCAAAGCTATACAATTCTACAAGAGTCTCATCATAAATCTCACTTTCTATGCAATATTTAAATAGTGCATATGCTTGTTTTATAGTTATAAGACGTACTGAATGTTCTCCTATTTTTTCTGCAATATCATTTGTAATAATCATAACAGCCCCCTTTATATAATTAGAAGATGATGTCTAATATTAGCATAATATGGCGATAATTGTCAAGATTTTTTAGTCTTTATTTTCTATATTTAGAAATTTATTTATACTTTTAGTATGAATACCATAAATGAAATTAAATCTTTAGCTGCGACAAAGGGAATAACTCTTACAAAAATTGCACAATATTTGACTGAACACTCCGGCAAAAATTATTCTATAGACAGCTTGTCTAAAAAGTTGAGAGCAGACACTGTAAGATATTCAGAAGTAAAACTTATAGCTGAAGCATTGGATATGGAATTGGTTTTTAAGGATAAAGAATAGATTTATCCAAACTGTTCTGCAATTTCTAAAAAAACAATCAGTCTTGTATTAGTAGGTCAGGCATTGCCTGACATTAACTTGTTAAAATGAAGATTTAAATGCTTTTCTGTTTGAATGTTCTTAATTTTTTGTCAGGCAATGCCTGACCTACTGTTTTTGGGAGGCAATCAGAGAATACATTGATTTATAATAAATATTCTGTTAGAATTTTTATACATTGAAAAGAGAATACAGGCAGAAGATTTTGACAAACATTTTAACTATCAAGAAAGGAGGTTAAAATGATAGTTAAAATCAGCGAAAAAGAACTAACGCTAGTGCTGGCATTAGTTCTTATACTCAAGTCTCTATTTTAGAGACGCGGGTATGGGCATTACCGCTGCCCATGCCTGTATTCTTATTTTAACCCATTTTTATAATTTTTCAAGTATAATAGAATTATGAAAAAAGAGAAATTGGATAAATTAAAACAAGAGTGTTTGGAATGTAAGAAATGCCCTCTGGGGGAAACAAGGATTAATATTGTGTTTTCGGACGGCAATCCTGCCACTGCAAAGGCTGTTCTGATAGGCGAAGCTCCGGGAGAAAACGAAGATAAAACAGGCACTCCTTTTGTCGGAAGAGCCGGAAAACTTTTGAACGAGTTTCTGGAAAAGGCCGGGATTTCAAGAGAAAACGATTTGTATATAATAAATACGGTTAAATGCCGTCCGCCTAAAAACCGTGTTCCTGCAGATATTGAAAAAAAAGCCTGCGAAAATTATCTTTTAAAACAAATAGATATTATTAATCCTAAAGTTTTAATATTTTGCGGGGC
>CALUVK010000131.1 GCA_944324205.1 Candidatus Gastranaerophilales bacterium
CAGGTTAACGGCAAAGTAAAAGATAAAATCGAAGCTGACGAAGGGGTAAATGATGAAGAGTTAAAAGCAATTGCCCTATCCAGTGATAAAATCAAAGAGCTTACTGCCGGAAAAGAGATTGTTAAAACAATTATTGTACCGAAGAAGCTTGTAAATATTGTTGTTAAGTAATAATTGAAGTTGAATCAAAAGCCGGCATAACTATTCTGTTTTATGCCGGTTTTTTGTTAAAATTATTTAATTTCATCTAATTTTTGGTATATTAAAGCATTTAGTATATATAGAAAATCAAAATTAGTATTTATTTCTCCAAAATCAGAAGAAAAACCTATATTATAAATAATGTTATTTGAAATTATTAACTTTGAGTTTAAAAATCCTATAAAATTAAAAGCTTCTTCTACAAGCAGTTTTTTTAGTTTGTCTGTGTATTCTATTATTAATTCATTTTGTGAAAAACTTATTAAATTTTTGCCATCAAAAAGAGACGTTAATAAAATGCTTTCTCCTTCAATATACTCTTCCAAATAAATAGTTTTGGCAAGCTCGTCTGACATTTTTGCAATATTATTTCTTATTTCAATAATTTCTTCAAGTGAATAACCGGTTTTGCAAATGCCATCAGCTTTTACTACTACAGGGTATTTATTAGGATAAAAAAGTTTTTTAGGGGTTGCAATATTATATTTATTTAGTAAGTTTCTTGTAAAGTCATTAGATAGAATTAATTTGTCGGCACTAACTGTTAGTGCTAAGCAATTTATCATATTTTTTCGCAGAACATCAGCGATTCCCTGTAAAATCCATCTTTCATTTTCAACAATTACAATATCGACTTTTAGAGCTTTACATTTTTGAGCAAGTTCTCTGAATGTGTTAAACTTTATGCTTATAGCTCCTTCAATATTCTTGTCTGTTGTTATGAAAAGTTTGTTTAAAAACTTTGACTTGAGAATCAAAGGGATAAATTTCCCTTTTCCTGCTATTAAGATATTTAAAGATTGCAACTAATGTCCTCCATATTATATCTTAATAATAGTGAATATTTATAGGACTGTAATAAATAGAGTTTATTCATCTATATCAGTAAGTTTAATCAAATGCCAGCCGAATTGTGTTTGAACAGGTTTTGAAATTTCCCCCTTTTTCATTGCAAAAACAGCATCTTCAAACGGCTTAACCATCATGCCTTTGCCAAACCATCTTAAATCTCCGCCGTTACGTCCGGATGGACATTTTGAATACTCTTTTGCCAAATCTTCAAACGCAATACCTTTTTCAATATCAAGCAAAAGATTCTCTGCCTGTTCTTTTGTATCCACCAATATATGACTTGCTCTTACTTTCATAATTCAATCTCCTATCTTTTTACCATAAATATAACAAAAGAGCGGCAATTATACAACCGCCCTTTTATTATAAAAAAAAGGCTAACCGATAGGCTAGCCGTAAATATCAACCAACAATATCTTTTACTTCTGCTTGCAGGTTCTTCGAGTCAATTTTGATACTCGGTCCCATTGTTGTTGTCAAATAGATTGACTTAACATAAGTTCCCTTTGCTGCAGACGGTTTAGCTCTAAGAACCGCATCAACCAATGTTCCGTAGTTCTTAACCAAATCTTCATTAGAAAATTGAACTTTACCAATCGGACAGTGAATCATACCCTGCTTATCAGCTCTGAATTCAACTTTACCTGCTTTAGCATCTTTAACTGCTTTAGCTATATCTAAAGTTACAGTACCAGTTTTAGGGTTAGGCATCAAGCCTTTAGGCCCTAAAACTCTACCGAGTTTACCCAGCATACCCATACAATCAGGGGTTGCTATTAAGGTATCGAATTCAAACCAGCCGCCGGCAATTTTGTCAATAATATCTTCTGTTCCGTAGAAATCTGCACCCGCATCTTTTGCTTCGTTAACCTTCGGTCCTTTTGCAATAACGCAAACGCGGACTTCTTTACCTAATCCTGCCGGTAATACAACAGTTGATCTGATTTGCTGTTCAGCGTGCTTAACTTCAATACCTAATCTCATATGGCATTCAACTGTTTCATTAAACTTAGCCACTTCTTTAGATATTTCCTGTAATTTTACAAGAGCATCACGACCGCTTGCCGGTTGTTGGAAATCTGCAAGCAATTCTTGAAGCTTCTTTTGTTTTTTAGTTATTTTTGACATTTTTCTTATCCTTTCATGGTATTAGCGGACAAAAGTCCTTCCATTATTGTTATAACTTAATGAGTGAAACCATCTAATTTAGGGAGGGGAACTATTTCCCTTTTATTTACCCCTTATTTACCCCTCTTTTACGGTAACGCCCATTGCTCTGCAAGAGCCTTTAATCATATTAACAGCAGCTTCCATAGAAGTAGCATTCAAATCGTTCATTTTGATTTTAGCGATTTCTTCTAACTGAGCTCTTGTAATTTCAGCTACCTTAGTTTTGTTAGGAACAGCTGAACCTTTAGGTATGTTCAAAGCTTTCTTAATCAAAACCGGAGCCGGAGGTGATTTTGTAACAAAAGTAAAACTTCTGTCTTCGTATACATCGATAACAACAGGGATTATGTAGCCTGCCTGAGATTCAGTTTTTGCGTTAAACTGTTTGCAGAAATCCATGATGTTAACACCGTGCTGACCTAATGCCGGACCAACCGGAGGTGACGGGTTTGCTTTACCTGCTTCGATTTGCAGTTTGATTTTTCCTACTACTTTTTTTGCCATTTTGTTGTTCTCCTTTCGTGGTGCAAACGGGAGGCATTCCCTTCCACGCTATTTGTATTGTTATACATTGAGATAAATCTAAGGGGTGAAAATTACAACCCTATATATTTACCCCTATAGTTTTTGTATTTGTTTATATTCCAGCTCAACCGGAGTTTCACGTCCAAAGATTGATACCATTGCACGGAGCTTAGCCTTATCCGGATAAACTTCTGTAATATCGCCGACAAATTCAGCAAACGGGCCGGAGATAATTCTGACTTTTTCACCAACTTTAACATCCATCTCAACTTTTTGAGTTTGAGTTGTTGAGCGGTGGATAATTTTCTTGATTTCGCTATCTTTTGCCGGTATCGGTTTCTTAGCAGAGCCTACAAATTTTGTAACGCCTGCAGTGTGTCTTACTACATACCAGCTGTCTTCATCCATAATCATTTCAACAAGAACATAGCCCGGAAAGATTTTTTCTTCTTTTTCCTGCTTTTTCCCGCTTTTTATCTGGGTAATAGTTTTTTGAGGAACTTCTACTCTAAAAATCTTATCAGCCATATTCATGTATTCTATACGTTTTTCAAGGTTGCTTTTAACCTTATTTTCGTATCCTGAGTAGGTGTGAACAATGTACCATCTTTTTTGATTTTTTTTGTCAGAAGATGATTTATGGCTCTCATTTTCTTGAGAATTTTCTATAATATCTTCATTATTAGTAATGTTTTCGTCTTTTTCACTCATTATTCTTACCCTTTATTTTAATTAAATTTTTGATAACAGTGCATTAAATATTATATCAACAACATAAATAAAAACAGTAAATATAAAAACAATAGCAACAACAAAAAAAGTTTCGACAACAACCTGATGCTTCTCTGGCCAGGTGATTTTACCCCATTCTGTTCTTACGCCTTTAAAATATGTAACTATGCTGTTTTTTACTGTTTCTAGTTTATCGTTATTCATTTTTATTACCTTTTATAAAATCGCGCCCTGAAGGACTCGAACCCTCGACATCCGGTTTTGGAGACCGACGTTCTACCAACTGAACTAAGGACGCCTGACTGGTGACTAGTGAATGGTGAATAGAATTCTACTCACTATTCACTAGTCACTGTTCACTATTATTTTGTTTCCTTGTGAGTTGTGTGTTTCTTGCAAGTCGGACAGTATTTGCTTAATTCCATTCTGTCTTTTGTATTTTTTTTGTTTTTTACTGTTGTGTAGTTTCTTTCTTTACAATCCTCGCAAGCTAGAACTACCATTCTGTCGTTTTTACCTTTGATACCCATTTTTAGTTTCCTTTATATTATAATGCTATTATCTTTGATGCAGGAGGTGCTAGTGAACCTTTTGTGTATTTCCCGCTTACCTGTTTTCCCTTCGACCTTTTTAAAAAGAATGTGTTAAACACATTCTTTTCTAAAAAATCGGCGTATAAGTTAATCCTAAAATAAACATAATTAAATTGCAAATAATTGTGAAGATTTTTTAATTATATAAAACGTTAAGTTTTGTAAAATTTATCCCAAAAACTGAAATTTGTCCTCACAAAAATACTTTATAAATATATAAGTTATATAAACGATGATATAAAAGAAAGGACATAATTATGGAAACACAAGGTGTACAAGGAAATGTCCCAGTTTGGGCGGATCTGGCTCGTCAAGATAAGCCGCAAGAGACAGAACAAGAAAAATTGCAGAAAACAAATATTTGGGACTATGCTGCACAGCAAGCAGGTGCTTACATGGGCTAAACTAGAAAAGATTTATTTAAGGAGATTTTGTATTTTCAAAATCTCCTTTTTGATATAATTATTTTATGAAAGAATTTGCGAAAATGATTGCGGGAGAAAATTATTTCCCGATGAGTGAATATTTAATTAGTCTAAGAGACAGAACCAGAGCTTTGATTGCGGAATTTAATCAAGAAAAGGATGAGAAGAAAAGAGAAGAAACCTTGAAATCTGTAGTTGGTAAAATGGGCGGGGGATGTTATATTACGCCAAATGTATTTTTTGATTACGGCTGTAATACAGAATTAGGGGATAATGTCTATCTTAACGCAAATTGTGTTATTCTGGACTGTGCAAAAGTCTCTATTGGAAGCAATACTTTTATTGGGCCTAATGTGCAATTTTATACACCTATTCATCCGCTGGATTATAAAACCAGAAATACTTTTGTAGAATCTGCAAAACCAATTTCTGTCGGCAAAAACTGTTGGCTGGGCGG
>CALUVK010000132.1 GCA_944324205.1 Candidatus Gastranaerophilales bacterium
GTGGAATACTATAAAAAATAAAGCAGATGGTATAATCAATACATGCATCGCGTGATATTGTTTAAGCTTCATTAAAAGGTTGTAAAAGAATATAAAGCATTTCATCATTAAATTATTTTATAATATATTTTCCGATATTGCAATAGGAAATCATTAAAAGATTATTACAGATTTACCCGTGTCAATAAATCAAAAAGTTGTGTTTGATAAAATTGCACAGGGTTTAAAAATCGATGCTAATAATCCAAATAACATAGAAGTATTCAAAAATACAACGGTAGTTGTACCTGAGCCGGATTCTAAACTTATACAAGTAATAAAACGTTCAGATAAAATAAAAAATTTAATTAAATCCGAATATGAAAATATTGTAAACGGAAAGTATAAAAATCAATATTTTAAGAATGGGCTTGCCTTTGAAGCACCCGGTAGTGAAAAGATTTTTAGTAAGCAATGGCGTGATAAAATGACTTTATTTGGCGTATTACATAATGTTGATATTTTTGATATAAAACAGACAAATAATCATTCAATAGAATTTGTAATAAGCGATTTTTATGACTTTGAATATTTAACTTCTAAAAAAGAAGATAATACTGTCGTAAAATTTGTAAAATATAGCAACAATAGTGCTAATAACCAACAAATAACTCAAAAATTGTTCCCATATATGCTTTATATTCCGGTAAAATTTACTTATAAGGAATTGAAAGATATTTTAGATAAATAAGGAGAAGAGTTTTTCCGGTAATGTTAATATAATAAATATATAATAATCAATTAATTGTAAAGCCGGAAATTGATAATTTAAAATTATTATTATGTAACTAAAAATCATAAACAGATATAAAAAATTATAAAGTTTATTATTTAACAAAAAATTTGACTTAACATATATTTTTCTTTTTTTTAAAAACTGTAAGATTAGAACAATAATTTCTGTAAATATTGCTGTATATATAGAAAAAAGTAAAATTATTATTAGAATAAAAAATAATGATATAATGGGTTCTGGCTTTAGGTTAATATCCATTTTGTATTCATCTGATAGTATAATGAGCCATATTATAACGTAAGAGTATATAAAGATTGTTATAGAAGGTATAATTAATACATGCACTGCATGATACTATTTAAGCTTCATTAGAAAGTTGTATAATATTTTCAAATATTTTATCATGCAAATATTTTACAATATATTTTCCAATATTTCAAGGATAATAATTTAAGGTTTTGATTATCTGAAACATAACAAAGGAGAAAACTTTGTATACAAAAATATAGTGGATGCAAATAATAGAGCCATAAGTCAACAAGAAAAAAGGAGGTTAACACCTTATGTATTATATATTCCGGTTGTATTAACAAAGGAAGAATTGAAAGAATTATTGCGTGTAGAATTTTAAGACGCCATGCATATATGTTATTGGAGCTTCAAGAATATCATATAAAGTATTCCAAGCCTGTATATTGTCTGTCCGCTCAATTAGCAAAATTAATGTATTAATCACTAAAACTATAAAAAACAATATATTATAAAATTTGTTGTTTAATAAAATTGTTGATTTTACATATACCTTTTTGTGAAAGTAGCATTTAGAAAATAAAAACATAATAACAGCAATAAACAGTGCAGCGTACAATGACAATATTGTAAAAACTAAGTACAGAAAAAGAAATATGATGGTTCCATAATATGTATTGCCACTTTGTATAGAAGAAAAAAATATTATTGAATATAAACTTATAAATAATAATATTGAAGGGATAACAAAGATATGCATAGCATGATATCGTTTAAGGTTTATTAAAAGATTGTAAAAGAATTTAAAACATTTTATCATAAGTACATTTTACAATATATTTTCTGATATTACAAGGGCAATGATTTAAAATTATTACTGGACATCTTTTATTTGGTATATTAAATGATTTTGACATAAAAAATAAAAAACAAAATGCAGATGATTCAATTATACAGACAATCAGCAAATAAAAGGTAAACTTGACCCTTATATGCTCTATATTCCGGTAAGATTTAATCAAGAAGAATTAAGAGAGCAACTATTTAAAGAAAAATGATAAATAGTAGATTGGAAATAGATATATTGCAAGATAATAGTAATAACATTTAAAACATGTTGCTATAAGTAATAAAAAATAATGTATTATTGAAATGAAAAATATAAAGTTATAAAAACGACTTTTTAATAAAAATTGAGAATGTACGTTAATCTTCTTTTTTGTGTGTTTTTGTTTGATACATATTATTATTGCTGTTAATATTGCTGCCATTGCGGAGCAAAATAAAACGCAGTAATATATAACAGCAATAATCAAAATCAAGAAGCCTAATCCTGGAAATACAAATTCCCAATCTGCAAGGCACCAAATCCATATTATAGAATATGTGACTATAAAAAATAAAGCAGAAGGTATAATTAGTACATGAACGGCATGATACTGTTTAAGCTTCATTAGAAAGTTGTATAATATTTTCAAATATTTTATCATGTAAATATTTTACAATATATTTTCCAATATTTCAAGGATAATAATTTAAGGTTTTGATTATCTGAAACATAACAAAGGAGAAAACTTTGTATACAAAAATATAGTGGATGCAAATAATAGAGCCGCGAGTCAACAAGAAAAAAGAAGGTTAAAACCTTATATATTATATATTCCGGTTGTATTAACAAAGGAGGAGTTATTAGAAATATAATTCAAGCAAATACAACCAAGGGAATATATATATTTTATCTATATAAAAATCCAACCAGCGCGGAAAGTTGCAATAATCGACAAGAAACAGCAGCAAATAATTTAAAAGTGTTATGAGGTATATAAAATTGTAAAACTTATTGTGTAGTAAAAATTTGGATTTTACAGTTATATCCTCTTGAGTAATCAATTTGTAAATAAAAAAAGAAATTCCTATCAGCATAGAAAGAAAAAATGAATAATATATAACTGCCAAATAACAAACACAAAGACAAACTGAACCTAACCATATTACACCAATATTAGTTTCTCTGTCAAAAAGAATAGACAACCAGAATAATGTATATGTTATCGCCCAAAACAGTCCCGGGATTATAATCCATATATGTATAGCGTGGTACTGTTTAAGCTTCATTAGAAAGTTGTATAATATTTTCAAATATTTTACCATGTAAATATTTTACAATATATTTTCCAATATTGCAAGAATATGTTTTAGTGTCAAATTTTAATACAGCCTTGAAAGAATGGGGTTAATTCCCTCGGCATTGCCGAGGCTTCCTGACAAAAAGAGAAAATATAATAATATTTCTGGGGTTAAGCAGAAAGTCCTATAAATACAGCCTTTTAGGTTTAGATGTAAAAAACTCTTAACAATTCATAGGCCGAATTTAAAAATGTTGTAGTATATTTCTGTACCTGATTTCAAAGCAAGGTTCAAAAACCGCGTAGGAGAAATCTTTCAAGGGTACAGGGGGTAATTTACCCATACGAAATAAATGATAAAGCGGGGTTTGATGTGTAATAATGTGTCCAGTTTTGATTGATTACATTTCCCTCGCCAGAATAACGCTGGCTCACCAAAGTTTTACCCGAGAATTTATATAACAGGATTAGTGCAAAGGATTTTTATGCCTAAAAAGAATGATGAAAAAACAATTAAAAAGAATGTTAATCAAAAACATATCGAGTTCTATGATAAAACTCTTGAGATTTTGAAATTTATTCTTGATGAATTCTCCCGAGAGCTCACAAGAGCAGATATAGAATTTTTAGAGATGCCCAAGAACTCTATATCAACACTTGATTTTTTAATCTCTGCTATAGGAAAAGTCCAAAAAGGGCAGCGGCTTGCGTTAGGTTTGGACGATGATGTGAAAATCAATGAAGAACCTGAGATTAATATTATAGAGGGACTTAAAAAAGAAAAAATATAGAGGAGCTTAACAATAGGTGTTATGATTAGAGTTTTAATACCTTTGAATAAAGAGTTTTATTTATTCTATCCCGAATGTAAAAATTTATATGAGTCTGTTCAGGAAAAGATATGTGATCCAAATTCGTTTGATTTTATTTGCAGGAATACTTATTTTTATTTATTTATAGATGAAAATCGGCTTATTGGAGCAATTTATTATTTTGTGGATAAAGACGGAAAATTGTTTTTAAATGGGTTTGCAAACAAAAAGATGCATAAGCTTAATCTTGAATGTCTAAAAATGTCATTGGATTGGTTCGATACGGATATTTATGCACAGGCGCAAAACCGCGCATCAGCATTGTGCCTTTTAAGGTGCGGATTTAGAAGATACAAGGAAAATGTGTTTGTTTTTGAAAAATAAAATGTGATTTATGAATTAGTAAGTGGATTTCTTTTTGTGGTAATAAAAGGCGCTATGCTCTTTTAGAGCATAGCGCAAATAGCTAATTTTTCCAAATGTTAGCTATTCTAAAACACAGGTTTAAAAACTCGGACGGTAATTCATCAATTACCTTTTTGAGGAATTCTCGTTTTTCCTCATCTGTAAGAATCAAATGTTCCCAATCAAAAAAGTCTTTTGCAGGAATGTTTAAAACCTTCAAAATTTCTGCAAAACAACGCCTGGGGAACGATTTTCCTGTCTCGTGTTTACTCAAATTCCTTTGTGAAATTCCGATTAGCTCCGAGAATAGTTCTTGCGAAAACCCTCTCTTTTTTCTCAGTTCTGCTAATCTCTTCCCAAAAGTTTTCTTAATTGTGTCCATAATAAAGGCATACTAAATCCTCCTTTCGAACACTTGTGTAAACTATTCTGCAATCTGTATAACAAGATTGTGACAGAATCTATTTTAGCATATATCTTTAATTTTAACAATATAAAATTCTGGAATTTTTTGTTCGTTTTGTTGGAGTGATTTCGTTGGGCAGGTATGCCAAACCGCCAGACCCTATCAGTGTAGC